>JALYPW010000277.1 GCA_030856145.1 Chloroflexota bacterium
ACATCGTGATCACCACGGCCCAGGTCCCGGGCCGCAAGCCGCCGGTCCTCGTGACCGGCGACGCGGTGGGCCGGATGAAGCCGGGCTCGGTGATCGTGGACATGGCCGCGTCCGCCCTCGGCGGCAACTGCGAGCTGTCGCAGGCCGGCCAGACGGTCACGACTCCGAACGGCGTGACGATCATTTCGCCCGACAACCTGCCGGCCACGATGCCGGCCGGGGCGTCGGCGTTCTACGCCCGCAACATCTCGGCGCTCCTGCTCGGGATGGTCAAGGACGGCAACCTCAATCTCGACTTCGAGGACGAGGTCACGAAGGCGACCGTGATCACGAAGGACGGCGCAGTCGTATCCGACGCCGTGAAGAAGCTGCTCGAGCCGCCGCCCGCGGCCTCCCCCTCGACCCCCGCCGGAGGCCAGGCATGACCGCGGCAGAGCTCAACGACCTGCTCACCCAGTTGACCGTCTTCACGCTCGCGATCCTCGTCGGGATCGCGGTCATCAGCAAGGTGCCGGCGACCCTCCACACCCCGCTGATGTCAGGCGCCAACTCGATCCACGGCATCGTCCTCGTCGGGGCGATGCTGATCGCCCTCGACGCCACGGAGCCGATCAGCCAGCTCCTGTCCCTCGTCGCCGTGGCCTTCGCGACGATGAACGTCGTCGGCGGCTACGTGGTCACCGACCGGATGCTCCAGATGTTCCGCAAGAAGGTCGTGGTCGCCAAGCCCTCGACCGATGACGCGGAGGCCGGCTCGTGACCACCCTCGACCTCGTCGAGATCCTCGTCCGGATCGCCTGGCTTCTCGGCGCCGTGGCGTTCGTGATCGGACTCGGCCGGATGAACTCGCCCGCGACGGCCCGCAACGGCAACCTCGTGTCGGCCGGCGGGATGACGATCGCGATCGTCGCGACCGCGGTCCTGATCCTCGTCCGCCAGACATCGGGCGAGGGCTTCGTGGCGATCCCGTGGCTGATCATCGTCGCCGGCATCGCCCTCGGCGGCGGGCTCGGCCTGTACACCGCCCGGACCGTGAAGATGACCGCGATGCCCCAGCTGGTGTCGCTGTTCAACGCGGTCGGCGGCGGCGCCGCGGCCCTGATTGCGATCGACGACTACCTCGGGCTTGCCGCCGGCAGCTCCGTCCGGATCGACGAGCACATCTTCATCGTCCTCGACATCATCATCGGCTCGATCACGTTCACGGGCTCGATCATCGCCTCGGGCAAGCTCCAGGGGCTGATCCCGGGCAAGCCGATCATCGTCCCGGGCGGCCAGCTGGTGACCCTCGCCCTGGCCGCGGTCAGCGTGGTCGGCGCGCTGTTCCTGTTCGCGACCGGGACGCCGAACCTGGCGGTCATGGTCGTGATCCTGGCGGCCGCCCTGATCTTCGGGGTGACGATGACCCTGCCGATCGGCGGAGCCGACATGCCGGTCGTGATCTCGCTCCTGAACTCGTTCACCGGCACCGCGGTCGCGATGGCCGGGTTCGTGCTGAACAACCCGGTCCTGATCATCGCCGGCGCCCTCGTCGGCGCGTCGGGCGCGATCCTGACGAAGCTCATGGCCGACGCGATGAACCGCTCGGTCCTGAACATCATGATCGGCGGCTTCGGTGGCGGCGACGACGCGGCCGGCGCCGTGGCCGGACCGGGCGGCTCCGTCCGCTCGATCGGCGCCGACGACGTTGCGATCCAGCTCGCCTACGCCCAGCACGTGATCATCGTCCCGGGCTACGGCCTCGCCGTCGCCCAGGCCCAGCACGCCGTCCGCGAGCTGGCCGAGCTCCTCGAGGAGCGCGGCGTCGACGTCAAGTACGCCATCCACCCGGTTGCCGGCCGGATGCCGGGCCACATGAACGTCCTGCTGGCCGAGGCCAACGTCCCCTATCCCCAGCTCAAGGAGATGGACGACATCAACCCCGAGTTCGCGCGGGCTGACGTGGCCCTCGTCATCGGCGCGAACGACGTCACGAACCCGGCGGCACGTCGGCCGGGATCGCCGGTGTCGGGAATGCCGATCCTCGACGTCGACCTGGCGAAGTCAATCGTGGTGATCAAGCGCTCGATGGGCAAGGGCTACGCCGGGATCGACAACGAGCTCTATACGAACGAGAAGACGGGCATGCTCTTCGCCGACGCGAAGGATGGCCTGGCGGCCCTGACCGCAGCTGTCAAGGCGCTGTAGCTGCGCGGGTCGAGCCCGGCGACGACGTCGGGGCTGGCTCGCTGCCCTGGGTCTCGTTCCGCGCCGCGATCGTGCCCGGTCGCGCTTCCGGATCTCAGGCGCCGGCGTGCTCCCCGCTCGGGATTCGTTCGGGGACCGGCTCGCGGACCTCTTCGAACGCGCGCTTGTTCAGCTTCAGCGGCGCGAGCGCGCCCAGCGACTCGGCGAGGACCAGGGCGTCGTCGCCGGGCTGGATCACGAAGTCGCGGTCGGGGTTCGTGACCGTGTGCGTCCCGCGCGAGATCGAGAGGAGCGTCGCCCGATGCTCCGCCCGCAGGCGTTGGCTGACGTCGTCGATCGTCAACCCGAGGTAGCCGGCGGGCAGCGTCACCCGGTACAGCTCGGACCCATCGCCGCCGGACACGATGTCGGTGACCAGCTCGGTGAGTCCCGGGTACAGGGCAGAGCGAGCCAGAAGCCGCGACGCGAGCCGCGAGGTCACGAGGATCTCGTCGACCCGCGCCCGACGGAAGTGCTCGACGTGGGCCGGGTTGTTCACCTCGGCGATCGTGCGGACCGCGGGAGCCAGGGACTCGATCGCCATGATCGTGAGGATCGAGTGCATATCGGCTTCGTTGTTGGCGACGGCCGGGAAGATCAGGGCGGCCTTCGCCTCGCGGATGCCGGCCCGTTCGAGGGCGGAGGTGTCGGTCGAGTCGCCGTTCACGAAGTAGACGCCTTCGCCGGCCGGATTCTTGTCGGCCTCGGCGAGGACGACGACACGAGCCCGGTATTCGTCGCCGCGCAGCTCGTCGATGAGGTCGCGCGCGGTCTGATTCCAGCCGCAGACGACGATGTGGTCGCGATACCCCGATGCGCCCAAACCCTGGCCCTCCTTGAGCAGGAAGTCGATGACGAGCGCGACGAGCGCGCCGGTGAGCGTCCCGATGATCGCAACGCCGAAGAGGCTGAAGAACCAGCCGACGACCCAGCCGACGGGACTGGTCACGAACGACGAATCGCCCTGGCCGAGGACGGTCTGGATCCCCCAGTTGACCGACGCACCCAGCGAGCCGAAGGTCAGCGGCTTCTCGACGACCGTGATCAACGCGGCAGCGATGAGCACGAGGATGAACGCGCCGCCGAGGAGTTGCAGGAAGAACCTGCGATCGACCGCGCCGCGGACGCGCGACAGATGCCATCCCACGCGACGGAGCAGGGGGCTGCTGAACAGGGGGCCGAGGAACCGTTGCACGATCGCGGGTCATCGTGCCACACGCGAGCGGCCCGTTGCACGTCCCGACCGAGGGCGGCGCCGTCTCAGGGGTCCGGGCCGGACCCACTATTCGCCCTGGGTCGAGGACTCCATCAGCTCGACATCCCGAATCGCGGTGATCGCGCCGATGATGTCCTGCGGGCGCCCCGAGGCCGGCAGGTGGAGATCGAGCTCGACCTCGTAGCGGCCCTTGCCGATGCGCTGGCTGTTGATCCCGGCAATCTCGACTCGCCGCTCGGCGAGGAGTCGCGACACGTCGCCGAGGGCCTCGAGCCGGCCGATCTCGAGGCGAAGCTTGATGTCGTGCCGCCCGGGCCGACGGATCCGCGCCACGAGGGCGTTCAGGGGCCACAGCGAGAACACCACGATGAACGTCCCGACCGCGGCGATCAGCCACTCGCCCGCGCCCGCCGCCATCCCGACCGCGGCGGCGGTCCATAGGCTTGCCGCCGTCGTGAGGCCGCGGATCGACGTGCCGTACTTCAGGATCGCCCCGGCGCCGAGGAAGCCGATGCCCGACACGATCTGGGCAGCGACACGCGATGTGTCGGTCGGCAGAGACCCGTTCGGCGCCGGCGAGCCGGCGAATGCGACGATCGAGAGCTCGGTGAACATCGCCGAGCCGAGCGACACGAGCAGGTGCGTGCGCATCCCCGCCGGGTGCTCGTGGATCTCGCGTTCTAGCCCGATGGCGGCGCCGAGGCCGGCCGCGATCAGCATCCGGATCGCGAGATCCGCCTGGAGCGCGAAGTCGATCGGAGGCACGGGGCGAAAACCTCTGGCTCGGAACGGAGTGGATCGCCAGTGTAGGAGTCGGCGCGGGTGGAGGAGAGCCGCGCAGCGCGACGCGA
>JALYPW010000288.1 GCA_030856145.1 Chloroflexota bacterium
CATGTGTGCGGTCCTCCTGTCGGTATCGGTGCGGTTCGATGAGTCTGGCGGAAGCGGCCGCCGCGTGCACGGCCGCGGTCAGGTGACCTCGCCGACGTCGGCGAGGTCGTCGGCGAAGATCCGACGGGCCTCGGTGATGAGATCCGCGGTGCCGGTCGGGACTTCCGGGACGTGCTCGAGGTTGGTTGCCACGCAGCGCACGTTCACGGCCCGACCGAGCACCCGACCGATGCCCTCCTCGAGCATCAAACGGCGACGTTCGAGAGCATCCTTGAGGAACGCCTGGTCCTCGGGGAACCCGAGCGTGACGACGGCGCCATCGACGCTGACCGGGCGGCAGGCGGCGATGAGCGGCTTGACCGGCGGGCTCTGGCTGAGGACGGCGACAATCTCCGGCCAGGCGGCCCGGAGCTGGTCCACGCCGTCGCCGGCGGACGCCGGCGAGTCGGGTGCGGACGCCGGCGAGTCCGGTCCGGACGCCACTGGAGCGGTTGCCTGGGCCGCGGGCTGGTCGCTGGCCACGACGAATGAAGTCGCCTCCGGGCTCGCGTGCCGGTCACCCGCGCTGAGCTCGGGCTCGGGTTTGCTCCGTGGCCGAGCCGACGCGGGCGGTTCGGCGGTAGGCGCCGGCGGCGCAGCGACCTCGCGCGACGCGCGGACCGGTCCCGCGGCCGGTCGGGTCGCAGCGTCGAGGATCGCGAGCTCGAGCTGGAAGCGAAGACCGCCGACGCCGCGGCGCTCGGGGTCGATCGCGGCCAGTCGGTGGGCCGCAGCGGACAGGGGTCCGCTCCGCGATCGATCGCCGTCGGGTGAGATCGACTCGGCCAGCTCGGTCCTGATCTGGTCGACGACCTGGTCGAGGACGACGGCGACATCACGACCTCGGTCGTCGAGCTCGGACAGGACGCCCAGCCCGGCGCTCGCGTCGCCGTCGACGAGCGCCCCGGCCAGGCGGCGGACCGCCTCGGCATCGGCCAGGCCAAGAAGATCGCGGACCGACGACTCGTCGATGGTCGCACCGGCCGTGGCAAGGACCTGGTCGAGCATCGATTCGGCGTCACGCATCCCGCCGGCCGCAAGGCGGGCGATCAGATGGACGGCTCCGGGCTCGGCCTGGACCGACTCGGCCGTCAGGATCCGGGCGAGCTTGCCCTCGATCTCGTCGACGGTGAGGCGCCTGACGTCGAACCGCTGGAGGCGCGAGAGGATTGCCGGCGGAAACTCCTGGGGATGGGTCGAGGCGAACATGAAGGCGACGAACTCGGGTGGCTCCTCGAGCGACTTGAGGAGGGCGTTCCAGGCGTCCTTCGTGATCTGGTGAGCCTCGTCGAGGATGTAGACCTTGCGCCGCAAATCGGTCGGGGCGTAGTGGATCCGCTCGCGCAGGTCGCGAATGGCGTCGATCCCGCGGTTGCTCGCCGCGTCGATCTCGATCAGGTCGAGGGCCCGGCCTTCGCGGATCGCGACGCACGCCTCGCACATGTCGCACGGGTCACCGTCGCGAAGGTCGGTGCAATTGAGGGCCTTCGCGAGGATCCGGGCGAGCGACGTCTTGCCCGTGCCGCGCGGCCCAACGAACAGGACGGCGTGCGAAACGCGGTTGGATCGGACGGCGTTGCGGAGGGTCTCCACGACCGCGCCCTGGCCGACGATCTCGGAGAACGTCTGGGCCCGCCAGCGCCGGTACAGGGCCTGGTGCGGGACGATCGCGGCCGGCGCCGGCGCGGCGCCGGGACTCTCGATCAACGTCTGCGGAGCGGTCGAGCTCACGGCGCTCCTGTCGCGGGTCTGGTCACCGTCGCGGGCCGACCGGAACTCCGGGCGACCCGCCCCGGGCGGATCTTTAAAGTGCCGTGCACCCACCGTCGTCCTGTGGTGCCTCGCGCCCTCCACTGGGAGCGGCTCGGACCAGGCCGTTCCGCGGCACCCGACGAGGATCGCTTAGTGCTGCTTCCTTCCGGACCTGACACGGTTCGCGGTTCGTCGCTGCGCGGGACCCGATCCTCAACGTCGCTCGAAGCGGCGGCCTGCAAGGACGCAGTCCTCGGGTGGGAATTCAGCCCTGCTGGAGCGGATTGCAGGTACAGGGCACCGCTAGTTCCCCGCCTAGCACGGCCCGCGAAGTCTAGCAGGGATGCCTTCACGCATAGAGAACCGGCACCCTCTACGGGGAGTTACCGCTCGCTCACCGAGGTCCAAGGCGGAGCTCATCTGTCCGAGCTCCAGCGATGACTCGCGACCCATGGGCCCGAGGTTTGGCGGAGAGGGCGGGATTCGAACCCGCGACGGGTTGCCCCGAACCGCATTTCCAGTGCGGCGCCATAGTCCACTAGGCGACCTCTCCCCCGAGAGAACTCGAGCCGACCGGCGTGTCGCCGACCGGCCCGTGCGATGAGTGCTGGCGGAGAGGGCGGGATTCGAACCCGCGGTGCTTTCGCACACCGCTTTTCGAGAGCGGCACCATCAACCACTCGGACACCTCTCCGCGGCAGAGGATAGCAAAGCTCCGCGGGCGGGCCGACCGGACGATGGTCCAGGCGCCGGAGTCGGGTGCGGGGCACGCTTCGAAAGAGATGGCCTTTGCTCGTTGGACGAGCAGAAACGACCAACCGGGTCGTTGAACGATCCAATGCGACACCCAACGCTCGATCGGGAGCCGACGTCCGGTGATGTCGCCCAGGTTCTGTCGAATCCGCTCACCTGGGGACCTGAATCGACACGCCGGACGGTCCGGGGCTGCTGCCCAGGTCCCGTTGGGTCGTTGAATGAACAGGGTCTCTGGCAGGCCCGCCGTCGAAGCGCGCCAACGCCGGCTCGGCGCCGGCGCGGCTCGGTGCCGGAGTCAGGCGATCGCGCTGACGCCGGCGAGGAGCTCCTCAGCCTCGTCGCGGCGGATCCCGCTGACGACCCGGATCCGACGCTGGAGATCGGGATGCTGGGCCAGCTGGATCACGGTCCCGGCCGCGCCCTCGGTGTCGTTCGGCATCGCGAACACGAGAGCAGCGACATCGCTCTCGAGGAGCGCCCCGACGCACATCACGCATGGCTCGACCGTGGTGAAGATCGTCGCGTCGGCCAGGCGCTCGCGACCGAGCTTGCGGGCCGCCTCGCGCAGGGCGACGACGACCGCGTGGGCCGTCGGGTCGTTCGATTCGATGACCCGGTCGTGGGCGCGCGCGACCATCGCCTCGTCGACGACGACCAGGGCGGCGTTCGGGCGCTCGCCGGCCGCGATCGCGTTGCGCGCCTCGGCCAGGGCCTCACCCATGAACAGCTCGTAATTCATGCATCCGACTATAGGCCCGTCGGGGCGCCCCCGCGTCGTGCCCGTGGTCAGCGTCCACGGCGTCGCCCCGCGTCCACGGTCGGGAGTACGATCCTCGCCATGACACAGCCACGCAGGATCGGCATTCTCACCGGCGGCGGCGACGTCCCTGGTCTCAACTCGGTGATCAAGTCGGTCGTCTACCGGGCGACCGAGATCGGCGACGAGGTCGTCGGCATCCGGCGCGGATGGGAGGGCCTGACCCATCTCCGGTTCGACCCCCGGCCGGACCCGAACTACATCGTCGGGCTGAACCGGACGAACACCAGGACGATCGACCGGACCGGCGGGACGTGGCTCCACACGTCGCGGACCAACCCCAAGAAGATGAAGGCGTCGGCGGTGCCCGCCTGGATCGACCCGGCGAAGGTTGCGGCGATGACCACGGGCGACGGCGTCGTCGACCTGACTCCGGTCGTCCTCGACAACATCGCCCGCCTCGGGCTCGACGTCCTGGTCACGATCGGCGGTGACGACACGCTCAGCTTCTCGCGCGTCCTGTTCGACGAGGGTGTGCCGCTCGTCGCGATCCCCAAGACGATGGACAACGACGTCGCCGGGACGGAGTACTGCATTGGCTTCTCGACCGCGATCACGCGGGCCAAGGAGCTGATCAACCGCCAGCGGACGACGCTCGGCTCGCATGAGCGGATCGGCGTGTTCCGGATCTTCGGCCGCGATGCCGGCTTCTCGGCGCTGTACACCGCCTACGTGACGTCGGCCCGCTGCGTGATCCCCGAGGCGCCGTACGACCTCGATCGGCTGGCCGAGGTCGTGGCCGCAGATCGCGAGGCGAACCCGTCGCGCTACGCGGTCGTCGTGACCGCGGAAGGCGCGATCTGGAAGGGCGCCCAGATGCAGGATGTCGGCGAAGCCGACATGTTCGGCCACCGCCACAAGGCCAACGTCGGGGAAGTCCTGGCAGCCGAGCTGAAGAGCCGGACGGGGATCGAGTCGGTCGCATCCGAGCTGACGTACGACCTCCGATCGGGCGAGCCC
>JALYPW010000297.1 GCA_030856145.1 Chloroflexota bacterium
AGGTCGGCCATGAATGGCAGCGAGCCCTTCAGGACCGAGACGAGGGTCAGCGGCCGATCGCCGTGGTCGGCCGCGATCCGGGCCCCGAGCTCCTTGACCTTGGCGTCGATCTCGGCCTCGCTGAGGAGGACCTCGCCGACGTCCCCGACGAGATTGATCGCAGCCGTCACGAGCGGCCTCCAGGTGGAGTGGCCGACAGGTCGATGGGCAGGTCGATGGATCGCTGGCCGGCCGGTGCATCGTGGACGACCTGGCCGGACGTCCCGCTCAGGCCGTCGGCCAGGGCCAGCCGCCCGAACTTCAGCAACAGGGCCCGGAAGTCGCGGGCGTAGAAGAGCTTGACCCGGATGTCGGGGTAGAGCTCCCGGATCCGGCGCAGCTTGCGGTTCTTCTTGCGGACGAGTTTCTGGCGAAGCGTCGTCATCTCGAGGTACAGCTCGAGGTCGGGCAGCCAGAAATCTGGCGAGAAGCTCTCGACGACCATGCCCTCGAGGTTCCACAGGATCGGGAACGTGTGCGGCTCGTATTCCCAGGCGATCCGGTAGTAATCAAGGATCCGGGCCATCTCGGCCTCGCTCGCATGGGCGAAGGCCGGGCTCGGCCGATCGGGTGGGCCGGCAGCGTCGATCGCGATCGGCTGTCGGCGGGCGGAACCGGACGAGGTCAGACTCGGGCGCACGGGGCTGACGAACGCGGCGGGGCCGGTGGGGCTCGCGTCGGCAGCGGATCGGAGAGCGGCCGGGCGACGCCGACCGCGGCGACCCGAATCGGAGCCGGTCGTCGGGCTGACGGTCACCGGGCCGGACCGCTCGCCGGCGGGTCAAACCGGCCGACCAGGGCCTCGAGACCACCCCGGGCGAGGAGGTCATGGACGCGCTCGAGATCGATCGAGCCGATCGGTCCGGCGCCCCGGAAGCGGGCCGCGTCGCCCGGCCCGAACTCGCCGTACCGCTCGTCGGCGTCGGCATGGACGATCGCGGGCGCGGAATCGGAGACGGGAGTGTCTGCGGGACTCGGGCCCAAAACGATCCCGAGCGACTCGCT
Source organism: Chloroflexota bacterium (assembly GCA_030856145.1). Taxonomy (GTDB): domain Bacteria; phylum Chloroflexota; class Limnocylindria; order Limnocylindrales; family CSP1-4; genus CF-46. The sequence goes on from JALYPW010000297.1 coordinate 1,045, forward strand.
CCGACAGGCGGCGCAATCGATCTCGATGAAGGCGATGTCGTCACGCCGGGCGAGGACGCGGACCCGATCGGTCGGGACGAGTTCGCCGCAGGCGGCGCAGCCGACCCCGCCGGCGAGCGAATCGAGGTCGTCGCGCGGATCCATCGGCGGCAAGTCTAGCGGGTCGGCCCGCGATCCGCGCTGGCCCGACCGCGTCGCGCCGGATACCCCCGGCTTGTGAACGGATACTCCCACGGGGTATCATCCGGTCCTCACATCACACCCGATCGGAGTCACTGCCCGTGCCGACCAGCACGACCCGTCGCGCGGCCGCCCCGCCACCGGCCAATTTCCGTCACAGCTACTCGAAGGACAAGGCGGGCCTGATCCGGCGCCTGTCGCGGATGGAGGGCCAGGTCCGGGGCGTCGCCCGGATGATCGAACGCGAGGAGTACTGCGTCGACATCCTGCAGCAGACCTCGGCCCTCCGGGCCGCCGTCGACGCCCTCTCGATCCTCGTCCTCGAGGACCACGTCCAGGGCTGCGTCCGCACTGCCGCCGAGCGGGGCGAGGCCGACGCCTATGTCGACGAGGTGATCGACGTCGTCCGGCGCGCCCTCGGCCGACCGGTCCGGAGCGGCAGCCGCTCGAGCTGACCGACGAGGGCGAACCCGGTACTTCCGGTCACCCTGGGGTCGGCGGCTGGGGGATGTCCGGGGCGGTCCGGTTGGGCGACGATCGTCGGGCCGATCCGCCCAGACCGGCACGCCCATCCCGACCGCGATCCAGCCTGGAAGTTGATGATCCACCCGCGTCCCGACCGGCTGCCCGCGCGACCGCCGACCGTCTCGCCGCCGCGACCGTTCGCCGAGCGCCGCCATGCGTATCGGCGCTCCGAGGACCAGACCGCCCACGAAGAGAAAGTCCTCCTCGCTCGCGCCCTCGACATTCTCGCCTCCGACATCGAGCCTGAGGAGCGCCTCGCGGGCTTGCTCAACCTGCTGGCCCGGACCGTCGGGGCGCGGCGGACCGCCGTCGTGGCCGACGGAATCGAGCGCCGAGCAGCGGTGTCGGTCGACCCCGGTGAGGATCCGGCCGAAGCCGAGCGGCTCGCAGCCTGGCTCGATGCACATGCTCCCCGTTCCCGAGCCCGTCGCGCGGCGGCCGGACAGGCCCCGATCTCGTTCGTGGTCGGCGCTGCCGTCGGAGACCCGGGCACGCCCGGCACCACCTCCGACGGCACGCTTGAGCACGCCGTGGCCGGCCACTTCGCGATCCTGCCGATCCCGAGCGCCGGCGACGTGGTCCTCGGCTTCGAGTTCCGCCGCGCGTACGAGGCCGAACGGCTCGCCGAACGCCTCCCGCCGACGCTCGCCCGCCATGCCGCGGTTGCCCTCGCCCTCGTGAGCGAGCAGCTCGCGACCGAACGCGAACTGGCCGTCCTGCGCGCCCGCGACGCCGAGCGGGCGACGTTCATCTCGACCGTCGCTCACGAGCTCCGGACCCCGCTGACGGGTCTGCGCGGCTATCTCGAGCTGATCCTCGGCGGCCAGGTGACGGATCCGGCCGTGGAGCGCGAATTCCTCGAACGCGGTCGATCGATCGTCGGCTCGATGGGCGACCTCGTCGGCGACCTGCTCGAGCTGTCCCGCCTGGAGTCGGGCACGCTCGGCCTGGAGCGCGAGCCGTTCTCCGTCGCCGAGGCCGGCAACCAGGTCGCGGCGGGCCTCCTGCCGATCGCGATCGAGCGCGGCGTTCACTTGACCAGCGCGCTGCCGCCCCGCCTGCGGGTCGCTCTGGGCGATCGGCGCCGGGTTGAGCAGGTCCTCACGAA
>JALYPW010000306.1 GCA_030856145.1 Chloroflexota bacterium
GTTCGGGCCTGCTACGCGGCCCGTGGGTTGTCATTGGGCATTGGCGCTGACAGGAGCTCAATCCTTCGGCTGGGGCCGACCGGATCTGGCGTAACCGCCGCGCTTACCGCACCTTGACCCGCCCGGAGCACAATTTCAGCGCGACCATCGGTTCCCCGTCCGATTACGAGGCCGTGAACGAGTCGTTCCCCAGGAACTACCCGCCGGGTGGGTGCGACACGCTACCGGCACGACCGTTCGCCGCGCGCGAGGCGACTGCGTTCGCGACAGTCACCGATCGACAGGCAGGTCCAAGCGGTTGCCCCACTCGGCCCAGCCGCCGTCATAGACCGCGACGTCGTCGTGGCCGAGGAGCGTCAGGGCGAAGGCCAGCTTCGCAGCGGCGATCCCGGAACCGTCGTAGCAGACCATCCGCCGGCCCCGGGCCACGTTGGCCTTGAAGAGGATCTCACGCAGCTCGTCGCCGACCCGGAAGTGCTGGCTGCCCGCCCGGGTCATCGCCCCGACCGGGACGTTGAAGGCACCCGGGATGTGGCCGAGGCGCTTCGTGTTGCCCTCATGGCCGCGATACTCGGCCGGGGCTCGGGCATCGAGGAGCGTCACCTCGGGCGACGCCAGCAGGGCCCGAACGTCGGACGTCGTCAGGCGCATCCGCGATTGGGACCGGGGGGTGAATCGGGCGGAGAGAGGCGGCGCGATTGCGGTCGAGGTCGGGCGACCCTCCTCGAGCCACGCGGGAAAGCCGCCATCGAGGACCCGGACCGACTCGAGGCCGTAGACCCGCAGGCTCCACCATGTCCGGGCCGCGTAGAGGCTGACCGTGTCGTCGTAGACGACGACGGTCGCCCCGTCGCCGACCCCGGCCAGCCCGAGCGTCCGGGCGACCTGCTCGGGCCCGGCAAGGAGCAACGTGTCGCCGCTCTCGGACGGGTCGGTCAGGTCCTCCCGCCAATCGACGTGGGCCGCGCCGGGGATGTGGCCGGCCGACCAGGCAGCGTGGCCGCTCCCGTCGGGTCGCCACCGGACATCGAGGATCCGGACATCCGGTCGACCGATGTGCTCGGCGAGCCAGTCGGTCGACGCCAGCATCTCCGGTCGGGCGAGGCCGCCGGGGGTGCGCGTCCGCGGGAGCCGTCGACCGAGGCGATTCGTCACGTCGATATCATAGGCGGGTGGTCGACCCCTTCCTGCCCGATGTGGAGAAACTGGCGGCTGTCCGAGCGGCCCTGCCGGCTCTCGGCGCCGGAATCTACCTGAACACCGGATCCGTCGGGCCGCTCCCCGCCGAGACCGCGGCCGCGATGGCCGAGATCACCGAGTACGAGCTCCGGATCGGGCGCAGCCATCCCGACTACTTCGCCGGGTTCCTCGAACGTCTCGGAGAGGCGCGCGGCGCGGTCGCGGCGATCGTCGGCGCGGACATCCAGGAGATCGCGATCACCCACTCGGTCTCGGTCGCGATGAACGTCGCGATCGGCTCGGTCGTTCTCCGGCCCGGCGACCGGATCGTGACCACCCGCTCGGAGCATGCCGCCGCCCTCGGCCCGGTTCGTGCCGCAGCCGAGCGGAGCGGCGCCGAGGCGACCTTCATCGACCTCGAGGGCGCCCTGACCGACGACGCGATCCTCGACCGCTTCGACGCGGCCATCGACCCGGCGACGCGCCTCGTGGCGTTCTCCCACGTCCTGTGGACGACGGGACGGGTCCTGCCGGTACGCCGGATCGGTGCGCTCGCCCGGGAGCGCGGCGCGGTGGTCGTCGTCGACGGCGCACAGGCCGCCGGGGCGATCCCGGTCAACGTCCACGACCTCGGGGCCGACTTCTACGCGCTGCCCGGCCAGAAGTGGCTGCTCGGACCGGAGGCGACGGCCGCCCTGTGGGTCGCGCCGGCGATCGTTGCCCGTTCCCGACCAAGCCTCGTCGGCTGGTTCAACTACGAGACGATCGGGCCCGATGGTGGCTCGTTCTGGCCGGATGCCCGCCGGTTCGACGGGACCCAGTTCCACAAGGCGTCGATCACGGGCCTGGCGCGCAGCTGCGGCTGGCTGTCGATGTACGTCGGCCTGCCCTGGATCCACGAGCGTGGCCAGGCGATGGCCCGAAGCGCGGCTGAGCGCCTGGCGGGGATCGCCGGCGTCGAGGTCCTGACCCCGCTCGACCGGATGGCGACCCTGGTCACGTTCCGGATCGCCGGTTGGACGCCCGACGAGGCGCTCGCCGAACTGAATGGCCGGATCTTCGCGATTGCCCGGACCGTGCCGGCGGTCGATGCGCTCCGACTCAGCATCGGGTTCTTCACGACCGACGAGGAGGTCGAGCGCGTGGCCACGACCGTCGAGCTGCTCGCGACTCACGATCCCGCGACGCTGCCGCCGCGCGCCCGCCTCACGATCCTGGGCCAGAGCGCGCGGTGATCGGACCGGCGCCCGGGAAGGGGACGGACGCGCGCACGTCGCGACCGGCGGTCCGCCGGCGGTCCTGGCTGGAGGTCCGCTGGCGCCAGTTCCGGCACGCCCCGCGGCCGGTCGTCCGGGCCGTCCTCGCCAGCCTCGTCGTCGCGATCGTGCTCGGCGTGGGCTATCTCGCCTACGACCTCGCCCTGCGCCGGGGCATGAGCCTGCCGGGCGGCGACCTCCGAACGCTGTACCTCCTCGTCGACGTGGTGGTCGTCCTGGTCAGCGGCAGCGTGGTGACGTGGCTGGTCGTGCCCCAGCCGCGCGGCTCGGGCACGACGACGACCCGCTCGGCGTGGAGTGCAGCCCTCGGGTTCTTCGCCGCTGTTCCGGTCTGCTACCTGGTCCTGGTCGTCGTCGTCCAGGTCATCGAGCCGCTCCTGGGCTGATCAGCGACGGCCTCGTCGGCCACGCACGACTGTGCCCGGAAGCACCACTTCTGCCGTGATGCGCGTGTTATGGAATGGCCCATCCGTACCATTCCGCGGTACCCTCACGCCGATATCATCGAGTCGTCGGGTATCCGGCGACGCAGGCGAGGACTCATTCGTGGCGATCGACGAGCAGCATGTTGCGCTGCCCAAGCTCTACGGAGCCCCGGCCTACGCGCGTCCGACGATCGAGGTCGAGACGGCGACCCGTCCGTTCGACCCAGACGATCTGCCGATCTCGGCCGCCCAGACCGAGGACGAGCGGCGCATCGCAGCCAGCCTCCCGGCCCATGCCTACGCTCCGGGCGGCGCTCCCGCCCGAGCGCAGAAGGATGCCCGCGGGGACGCCCATCCGGCGCTCCACCCGAGGCCGCTGAGCCTGCGCGCCCTGGACGGCCGGATCCTCGGGCAGGGCGACAACCCGACCCTGTAGGCAGCGCTTCACTCGCGTCGGGCAGGATCCGGGAGTAGGATCGCCGGCGGGGGAGTAGCTCAACGGTCAGAGCGGCGGGCTTATATCCCGCTGGTTCCAGGTTCGAGTCCTGGCTCCCCTACCAGATTCAGCGGATCCCCAGACCACGCGGACCCGGCGGGCCTCCGCCTAGAGGACCGAGCGGACCGCCTCGATGATCTCGAGTCGACGATCCGGGTTGAGAGCCCGAGCGGACGGCAGCGACGACAGCCAGGCCGCGATCGCGTCGTCCCGGACGACCGAGCACGTCGCCGTGCGGTTGACCGTGGGATCGCTGGTCGCGACGGCGGCATAGACCTTGACGACGAAGTCGCGCTCGGTCGAGGCGATCCAACGCCGAACGCGCTCCGCGTCTCGGGCGGCGCGCTCCAGGGGGTTCTCGAGGTGAACCCAGCGGCCGTCGGCGCGCCGGATCTCCCAGCTGATCCCCGTGTGGCGGGTTACCTTCGGCGGCGGCAGCTCGTTGACGACCGCGATGCCGAACGGCCCGAGGACCAGATCGCGGACGACGCGGCCGTCGGGCAGATGGACGTTCGTGGCCGAGATGTAGTCGTCACCCAGTGCGGCACCCGACCTGGTCACGGCTCGGACAACGGGTCGGGTGGTCAGCGAGCGGGCGACGCGGCCGAGGCGCATGGCGCCGACGATTGCGAAGCACGGTGGGGCGACGAGCGCGATCCCCCAGACCGCCGCACCGATCGCGAGCTGGCCCGGCCCGGGCCGGGGCGGCGTGGCGGTCAGGCCGGTCAGGACCGGGGTCGTGAACGCGATCCACGCCAGGAACAGACCGCCGATGAGGAGGATGCTCCCCACGGCGATACCGACGACGACGGCACCGAGCGGAAGCCGGGCGGCGCGATGTGATGTGAGGACCTGCACCCGATCATCCTCGCCTGTGCGGGCCGCCGAGGACATGACCACATCGGGTCAGGTCGGGCGAGCCGTCCGGCCCATGAACCCCTGCGGAATCCACCGCACCGCCCTCCGCCAGGTGCGCCACGCCACTGGGCCGACTGGGCCTGTCGTCGTCCGTCCGGGTGCCTGGCCGTGGGACACCCGTACCATTGCGCCGGCCTGGGCCGACGGCCAAGGTTGCCTCAGCACGGGCGTCAGCTAGCCCGAGCGGAGGCCGATAGCTCCATGTCGATGCAGCGTCCACGCAGATCCCGGCGCACGGCGGCGATCCCGCTGGTCTCGCTCTGGGCGGCCCTCGTCCTCGTCCTCGCCCTGGTCGGCCCCGTCCTCGCCAACCCGGGCCCGACCAGGCTCTACGATCCCGCGGCCAGCCCGCGGTCCGGCAGCCCGACCACGACGATCGTGTTCTCTGTCGAGTACCACAACCGCGAGGGATCGGCTCCCGACCATGTCTCGGTCGTCATCGACGGGGTCGCCCATGCGATGACCGGCAGCGGCGGCACGGACTGGAAGGCCGGCGTCAGGAACACGTGGTCCACCCGGCTCCCGGTCGGGACCCACACGATCTCGTTCGAAGCGGCCGACACGCGCCGCTTCAGCGACGAGATCGCCGGCGGGACGGTCACGATCACAGCGGCCACTCCGACCCCGGCACCCACGGCGACGCCTCGGCCGAGGGCCACTCCGAGCGCGACCCCCGCCCCGACTGCAACCCCGCGCCCCACCACGCAACCGACGCCGACGCCGCGCTCGACGCCAACCCCGACACCGACGACGACCCCGGGTCTGACGGCGCCATCGAGCGTGCCGGGCCCGACGGCGGCCCCCGGATCGGGTGCCGGCCCGGGGGCCACCCAGGATCCGTCCACGGACCCAGGCTCGAGCTCCGGCCCGGACGCCGGATCCACGGGCGCGCCGGGAACCGTGCCCGGTTCGACGCCCGGCGCCACCCCGTCGGGCAGCAGTCCGGATGAAAACCCCGGCCCGGCGACCGACGGCTCGGCGACAGGAACCGGCGGCACCACCGCCAGTGGCGCCGCGGGCGGCCGCGACTCGATCGCGAGCGGTCCAGGCTGGGGTGCCCTCGCGAGCGCCCTCGCGACGCTCGGCATCGATCGCCCGCCGACGGTCACGATCCTTCCGATGCTGGTCGGCACGACCGGCGCGATGACGATGGCCTTCGCGTTCGCGATCTTCGGCAAGAAGCGCCGCGACGAGCTGCCGCCCGCCCCCGACGAAGTCCTCCGGGCGAACGCGGCGCGCCTCCACGAGACCGTGCCCGGCGTCGTCCGGACCGCAGCCCTTCCCATCCCGCTCGACGCCGAAGCGGGCATGCCCCGCTGGCGCCGGCCATCCCTGATCCAGGCACGCAAGGCCGACCCGGCCCGTTCGACTGCATCCGCGGAGGGTCGGATGAGCTTCGACCGGGGCATGGTCGACGCGGTCGACGGCCGCGAGCGGCGGGTGATCCGCTATCGCGTCGTCAGGCTGCTCGATGCACCCGACGAGCTGCGTTCCGCCGACATCGGGCAGCTCGACCGGGGCGACGAAGTCCAGCTCCTTGAGAAGTCCGGCTCCTACTGGCTCGTCCTGTGCCCCGACGGGCGCCAGGGCTGGCTGCACAAGATGACCCTCGGCGATATGGTGATCGATGGGCCGCCGGCCGGCTACGGCCTGCGCGACGGCGAGGACGACGACGTCCTGGTCGCGTTCCTGACGGCTCGGGCCCGCGCCTGACCGTTCGCCTTTCGCGACCGCCGACCGGCCGAACCACCGACCGACTGGAGGCCCGTTGGGCGCGGCCCGAGTATCGCGGGCCGGTCACCGGCCTGCCCCGTGCTCGATTGGACCCCTAGAATGCCGGGCATGTCCGCGACGAGGCACACCGCGCGGTTCGTCGGACGCGAGGCGGCGTTCGTCCGGCTCGCTCCGTCGATCGAGGCGGCCGCGGCCGGCGATGCGACGACCGTGCTGATCGACGGGCTCGGCGGGGTCGGCGTGAGCCGCTTCCTCGACGAGGTCGGGCAACGCGTCAGCGGTCTGGCCGAAGCGTTCATCGTGGTCCGCGGCCGGGCCTGGCGGCCGGCCTCGGACGAGCCGTACGGGGCTGTGATCCGGGCGCTCCGGCCGGTCTTCCGGGCGGTCGAGGACGAGGCGCTCGCAGAGTTGGTCGGGCCCGCGGCGGAGGATATCGTCCGCCTCTTCCCGGAGACCCTCGGCCGCTTGACCTCCGCCGGCGTCCTGCCCGACCGGCCCACCATCACATCGCCGGAGCGCCGCCAGGGCCGCGTCCTCGAGAGCCTGATCGGCGTTGTCGGCCGGCTTGCCGAGCGCCAGCCCGTCCTGCTCATCCTCGAGGACCTCCATGACGCCGACGCCGGATCGCGGGCGTTCGTCTCGTTCGCCAGCCGGATCAGCCGCCGTCAGCGGGTCTGCCTGATCGGCACCTACCAGCCCGACGAGCTCACCCGCGACCACCCGCTCAGCACGACTCTCGGTGACTTCGCCACCGCGATCGGTCGCGGACCGACCCGCGGCCCGACCCTCGTGCCGATCCGGGCACTCGAGCGGGCCGACCTCGCCGAGCTCGTCGAGGCCATCGAGGGCGAGCGCCCGACCGCGTCCGCGCTGGTCCTCGTGGCCGACCGGTCTCACGGCCTGCCCCTCGTCGCCGAGGAGCTCCTGGCCGCGCGCCGCGAGCTGTCCGATACCGCCCTGACCGGATCGTTCGTGGACCTCGTCATCGCCCGACTGGCTCGGCGCGGGCCCGAATGCCGGCGGGTGCTGCGCCTTCTCGCGTCGGCCGGGCGACCGCTCGATCGGGACGAGCTGGCGGACACCGCAGCGGCCTTCGAGCTGACCGCCGATCGTCTTCCGCCGCGCTCGTCGTCGATGCCCCGACGGGCCGACGGCGCCCTCGAGCCGGACCTGGCCGCCGGTCTCGAGGACGCGCTCGCGGCCGGGATCCTGGTCGAAGAGGTCGATGGGATCGCGTTCCGCCATGAGCACATCCGGCGTGCCGCCGCGGCCGATCTCCTGCCGCGCCTGCGTCATCGTCATCACCTGGCCCTCGCCGCCGGCCTGGCCGGGCACCCGCGCGCCGCAGCCAACCACTGGATGGCGGCCCATGTCCCGGACCGGGCCCTCGGAGCGGCCGTGGACGCGGCGGGACGGGCCGAGGCCGCCCACGCGCC
>JALYPW010000356.1 GCA_030856145.1 Chloroflexota bacterium
ACGTGCTGGGTCCTACGGGCCGCACGGAACGCGACCGGGGCAGATCACGTCCTGGGTTTCCGCGCGGGCCTTAACTGCCATCGGACTCATGTCGATCGTGATCTCGAGCTTCCCCAGCAAGATTGGCGCGTCAGGCTGCTCGATCGAATCGTGGCGCTCGGCCTCGGCTTGGACTACTCCACCAGCAACCGCGTCTGGCAGCTCGACCATGGTCGGCGCTGTCGCATCCGAGCCTTGGCCCGGGCTCGTGGGTCGAGACATTCCGACGGCCACGCCGATCGTCAGCGCGGCGGTCACCAGGACAAATAGAGTTCTCTTCATGGTGAGTGATCCAGCGTGTAGATGTTGACGCCGTCGTCGGTGTAGTTCTGGCTGAAGATCCCAGACGACGATCGTCGCGGCTGCGCCCCATCAGGAGCGAGTGGAGTATCGCTCACTCGGTCGTGGCGGTCACGCCGCGCGCCGTCGTCGGAGGAGATCGGACATGAGCCCGATGATCGCCCGCAGCTCGGCGATCCGCAACACGCTCGCGGCGACCGCGGATGACAGGAGCCAGACAGTTCCGACGACCGCGATCCGGATGACCAGCTCGAGCCTCGATGGAGCACCGCCCGCGGCCAGGGTCAGGCCGGCCAGGATGCCGGCCGCCGCTGCCGACCCGGCGATCGCCACGGCCAGGGATCGCAGCCCGAGCGACAGGAGCGGCCGGAACGCCAGTTCCGGCAGGGACAGCCGGAGGAGGACGAGCAGGACGACCGCCTCGAGCCAGGCGGCCAGGGCGATCGCGAGGCCCAGGCCCGGCAGCCCGAGCGGGCCGACGAGAACGACCGCCAGGGTCGAGTTGACGACGACGGCGAAGATCGCCGCCGCGACCGGCGTCCGGGTGTCCTGCCGGGCATAGAACGCCCGGGCCAGGACGGCGATGAGGGCATGGGCGGTCAGGCCGACCAGGAAGGCCAGGAGCGTGTCCGCGGTCAGCCTGAGGGCCGCGTCGTCGAACCGGCTGAACCCGAACAGGAGGCGGACGAGCTCGTTGCGGAGCACGATCGCGATGCCCGTGATCGGCAGCATGACGAAGAGGATCAGCCGGATCGCCCGCGACATCAGGGCTGCGAACTCGTGGAGGTTGCCCATCGCGGCCTCGCGCGACAAGGACGGCAGGACAACGACGCCGAGCGGGACGCCGATCACCCCGACCGGGATCTGGAGGAGGATGAACGCGAAGTTGAAGGCGGTGATCGAACCGACGACGAGGTTCGACGCCAGGGCGGTCGCGACGACGAACGTGATCTGGCTGGCGCCCATGCCGAGGGCGCGCGGGGCCATCAGCTTCAGCGCCTGGCGCGCCTCGGGATCGGTCGTGTCCACGGCCCGGTCGTAGCGGAACCCGCGGGATCGGAGCGGCACGACCTGGACGAGAAGATGGGCGATCGAGCCCCCGACGACGCCGATCGCCAGCCCGGTCACGCCCAGGCTCGGGGCGAGGAAGAGCGCCCCGCCGATGATCGCGAGGTTGTAGACGATCGGGGCGATCGCCGCCGCGGCGAATCGGCCCTGGGCGTTGAGGACGCTCGTGACGAGCGCGCCGAGGGCCAGGAAGATCGGGCTCAGGACCATGATCCGCGTGAGATCGACTGTGCGGGCGACCTGGGCGTCGTCGAATCCGGGTGCCATCGCCTCGACGATGAGCGGCGCGCCGACAAGGACGACGATCCCGAGGCCGAGCAGCGCGAGGAGCATCAGGTTCGCGATCGTCGAGACGACGCGCCACGCCCGGGGCATCTCGCCGTTGGCAAGGAGCGCCGACACGACCGGGATGACGGCCGACGACAGGGCGCCCGCCGCGACGAGCTGGAACATCAGGTCGGGCAGCCGGAAGGCGGTGAAGAAGGCGTCGAGCTCGGGTCCCGCCGGGAAGGCGTTCCCGATCACGACGAGCCGGACCCAGCCCAGGACCCGCGAGACAAGGAAGGCGCCCGACACGATCAGGCCGGCCCGGGCGATCGCCTGCGT
>JALYPW010000419.1 GCA_030856145.1 Chloroflexota bacterium
GGGCAACACCGGCCACGGCCTCGCCATCGCCGCCGCCCTGAAGGGCTACCGCTGCATCTTCGTCATGGCCGACAAGCTCGAGGATCGTTTCCGCGTAGTGCATGGTCTCGAGGATAGCCCGGTGGGCGCGGCCGGTGCGCCTCCCGATCACCTACGGGTCGCGTCCGCCGTCAGCCGATCGTCCACAAGGCCGGCGGCGATCGTCCCGCTCCGGGCTTGGCCGCCAAGAGCCTCGAGAAACGCGCCGCGCTCGATCGACAGGAGCGTCACCTCGTCGACGGCGGTCACGGTCGCCGTCCGCGGGACATCCTTGATCAGGGCGATCTCGCCGAACCCGTCGCCGGGCCCGAGCCCGCGGATCCGGCTGCCGGCCGCGCTGACGGACAGGGCGCCAGCCACGACGACGTGGAACCGATCGCCGCTGGCCCCTTCACGGATCACGACGGACTCGGCTGGGTGCTGGCTGCGAACGGCTCCGGCCGCCAGGCGCTCGAGGACGGGTCCGGACAGGGGGGCCAGCATCGGAACGCCGCGGAGGAGGCGGAGGTCGGCGGCCCGGCCGGCCACGAGCCGATCGCCGCGGACGATGGCCCAGCCGACGAGGGCGAGGATGACCGGTAGTGAGAGCCCGGCCACCACGAACGTCGCGCGCTCGCCGACGATCGAGATCACGACCGGCACGGCGAGGGCGCCGAGGGCCGATGCGCCCATCATCAGGCCCTGGAGCACCCCGAACACCCGGCTCATCACGTCGTCGCCGGCGAGGCGGTGGATCAGTGTCTGGCCGGCGACGCTCGTCAGGCCGGACCCGATTCCGGCGAGGACGAGCAGCCCGGCGGCCGCAAGTGGACCCGGGATCGCCCCGATCGCCGCGACCCCGGCTCCGAACAGGACGGCGCTCGCGATCAGGGCGAAACCGAGCCGTTCGCGGCCGACGAGGACAAGCCCGCCCGCCGCGCCGATGATCGCGCCGACGCCGCCGAGCGCCCCGACGAAGCCGACTCCGCCGTCGCTGAGGCCCATGATCTCGATCGCGAGAACGGCGTACAGGATGTCCATCGCGCCGACCAGCAGCGTCGCCCAGGAAGCGACCACCACGATCGCCAGCAGCCGGCGGTCGGCGAGGATCGCCCGGATCCCGCCACCGAGCTCGCTGGTCGCGGAGCGCCAGCGGCTCGGCGGCGCGACGGCGGTGGTGCCAGCATCATGCGCCAAAACAATCCGTGGGGCCAGATGGCGCCGGTCGACGACGATCCCGCGCCGGACCACGCCGAGCACAGCCACGGTGCCGACGACGCTGCCGACCGCACCGACGCCGAAGACCGCCGACGGCCCGCCGATCCCGATCAGGAGGCCCGCTCCGAGCGGCCGATCAGCGAGCCTGCGCTCTCGGCCATGCCGGAGACCACGTTCGTGGCCGTCAGGTCGTCCGGCGACGCCACGACCTCGGGCATCAGCGCCGCGTGGAGCGGCCGCGACAGGGAGAAGAGCGTCGCCGTCGCGATCGCCAGTGGGTACACGACCACGGCCGTCGCGCCGGCCGCGAGCGCACCGCCCGTGACGGCCATCAGCACCGCTTGGGCGGCATACGTCCCGAGCAGGACGCGGTCCCGAGCGAACCGATCACCGAGGGCGGCCACAGCCGGGGCGAGCACTACCGACGGGGCAAGGGACGCAAACGCGACCAACCCGGCCTCGACCGCGCCGCCACGCCCGTAGGCGTAGACGATCACGGCAACCCAGGTCGCCCACTCGCCGAACGCGAACAGGAGGTAGGCCCCTTCGAGCCTGCGCAGGACGTCGTTCCGGAAGACCGCGCCAAGGAAGCGGAGGCGACCGGTCACGCCTCAGCCATCGCGATCGAGGCGGCCGGGCCGCAGGAAGAGCCAGGTCAGCCGGCGGCGGAGGCGGCGAGGATGCGTCGGCGGATCCACGGTCCGGGGCCAGATCTCCTCGATCAACGGCCCGAGGATCGCTGCCAGCCCGGCGCTCAGGTCGCGTGCGAGATCCAGCTCCGCCCGCGTGCCCGCGGCCGGACGGGTGCCGTCCCAGTCCGGTCCGAGCAGCCCGGCGACCGTCGTGGGCGGCAGGATCCGCGAGACCATCCGGCGCCCGACGTACAGCTCCTCGGTGCCGGCGATGGCGAAGGGCACGATCGGAGCATCCGTCCGCAGCGCGATCACCGCCCAGCCGAGCCGGAACGGCCCGATCCGGCCGGCCGGCCCGCTGACCGTGCCCTCCGGCATCTGGGCGAAGACGCCGCCGTTGGCAATGACCGCCCGGGCCGAGGCCACGTGCTGGTCGGCCCCGATTCCGCCGCGCCAGACCGGCAGGAGGCCACCGAGGCGGTGGATCAGGACCTCCCGCCAGCGGGCGGTGAACGTCGAGGGGGCGCTGCCGAGGAACCAGGCCCTGGGCTGGACCGGCAGCGCATGAACGACCACGAACGGGTCCATCCAGCCGCGATGGGCGGCCCCGACGAGGAGGTAGCCGCCGCGCGGCAGGTGCTCCTGACCGGAGGTCTCGATCCGGAACCGGAACAGGCCGAACAGGATGAACCGGGCGAGGAGGCGAAGGAGCCGGTAGAAGACCGAGGCCTTGCTCTCCGGCGTGCGGCCGAGCCAGGCGAGACCCTCGACGGCGCCACCACGGGCGTCGGCCAGGGCCTGCGGCGAGATTCGACCGGGCGGCGGTCGGCGGACAGGTCCGGAACGTGGCGGAGGCTCGGGCAGTTTCTCGGGTCCGGAGTCCACGTCAGGCCGTCGGCGGCGGTCGATCCCCGGGGCGGGCACCTGTGCCGGGCACGTCGGCATCGTCTTCTTCGTCGGCCTCGTCGTCCTCGTCGTCGTCGGTCCAGAAGTCGTCCTCGGCGTCGTCGGCCGTCGGCTCGGACACGGGATCCGGAAGCAGCTCGGCTGCGGTCACGTCCGGCCTGCCCGGCCCGTGCCGGTACACCAGCCCGAGGACGCCGAACAGGATGAAGCCGAGGGTCACGATCTGGGCCGTCGGGATCCCGAAGAACGTCCAGTTGCCGCTGCGCAGGCCCTCCAGCGCGAAGCGGGTGAAGCCGTACCAGACGAAGAAGATCAGGAGCAGATCGCCGGCGACCAGGCGCGACGTCCGGCGTCGCGCCAGCCAGATCAGGGCGAGCACCCCGACCAGCCCCGACAGCGACTCGTACAGGAAGAGTGGCTGGAAGTGGGTGGTCGCGAGCGGGAATGCCGAGCAGGGGTAGTCGACCGTGCGATGGAGGCAGTCGATCTGGATACCCCACGGCAGCGTCGTCGGCGGCCCGTACAGCTCCTGGTTGAAGAAGTTGCCGAGCCGCCCGATCGCCTGCATCACGAACAGTCCCGGCGCCACGACATCGGCCCATTGCCAGAACGGCTGGTGGTTGCGCCGGACGTAGAGCCAGGCCGCGATCGTTCCGGTCACGATCCCGCCGGGCACGCCGAGTCCCGTGAACCCGGAGAACGCGTACGTGCCGTTGGCCTGGACGGTCAGCGGCAGGAACGCGGTGATCGGGTTGTCCTGGTAGAGGACCCACTGGTCGATCACGTGGTACATCCGACCGCCGGCCAGGGCCGCGATCGCGACGATGATCATCCCGGTCCCGAGGAGGTTCTCGTCGAGGCCGCGGAACCGCGCTTCGCGAATCAGGACCCAGTAGACGGCGGCCAGCCCCACCGCATAGGCGATCCCGTACCAGTAGATCGGGAAGCCGAACAGGCGCACGAAGACGGGATCCGGGGTGATGTCGATCATGAGGGTGGAGTGTAGGGTCGCGACGCGGGACGGGTCGGCTCGATGCGCCGGGCGGCCGCCGATCGCCCCTTGCCTGTACTCTCGCCGCGTGAATGCCGAGTTCAACTGGTGGCTGTTGATCGTCGGGCTGGTGATCGGCGCCGGTCTCGTCTGGCTCGTCCTGGCCGACTCGCGGCGGCGCGACGTCGACATCCTCGAGCGGGAGCGCGAAGGGGAGGCCCTCTGGATCGCCGACACGCTGGCCGACGCCGGGCGTCCGGTCGATGCCGGCGACGTCCTGGAGGTTCTGCGCCTCCACGCCGACTACCTGGCGGCTGGACCGCCCGACGAGGAGCTCGCCGACGACCCGATGCCCGACGAACAGCGCGGACTGATGGCCCACCCGATCGTGCGGGCCGGCGACGGCGACGGCGGGGCCGCCTGAGCGTCCGGTTTCCGGCGGCTCAGCCGCTCCCGACCAGGACCGGCTCGCCCGGCGTGCTGCCGCTGAGCTCGACAAGCGACACGCCGAATCTGGCACCCGGACCGAGGCCGGCGAGCTCGGCGACGTCGCCAACCCAGTAGGCCAGGTCGCCGCCGAAGTACATCTTGCCGATCGAGGCGCGCGTCCCGTCGACCTCCAGCCAGCAGCGGTACTCGCGCCCGGCCGGGGGTGGCGCGAGCTGGTCTGCCACGACGACGAGCTCGGTCGTCGACGGCGAGAAGATGAGGCTGGCCGTCGTCGGCGCGCCGCTCGTGCTGGTCAGCGCGATCCGCCGGACGTCCGGCCGGCCGTCGACGCGCACGGTCCAGCGGGCCACCGTTCCGAGGGCCTCGACCTGGTCGGCCTGGGCCCGGACGTCAGCGTCGCGAGTGGCGTTGACGACGACCCCGGTCCCGGCGACCGCGACGATCAGGGCGGCCGCCAGACCAACCAGCGCCGGCAGGCGCCCGGGGCGGGTCCGGGCCGGAGCTGCAGTCGGTCTGGCGAACGGAGCGGCAGCGCGATCGGGCACCTCGGGCGCGGGGGCAACTGGTCGAGGCGCGGGGGCGACGGGTCGGGGC
>JALYPW010000424.1 GCA_030856145.1 Chloroflexota bacterium
GCTCAAGCCCGAGCCGCCGTTCACGCTCGGCGTCGACTTCGCCGGCTCGGTTGTCAGCGGCCCGGATGGTTTCGCCCCGGGTGACCGGGTGGCCGGCGTCCTGCCCCACGGCGGCGCGGCCGAGCGGGTCGCCGTACCCGCCAGCTTCACCTTCCCGCTGCCCGACGCCGTCTCGTACGACGCCGGCGCGGCCATCCCGATGAACTACCTCACCGCCCACTTCGCACTCGCCGAGCGCGGCGGCCTGCGGACGGGGGAGACCGTGCTCGTCCACGGCGCGGCTGGCGGCGTCGGCACCGCCACGATCCAGGTGGCGCGGGGCCTCGGCGCCCGGACCATCGCGGTCGTCAGCACGCCTGCCAAGGGCGAGGTCGCGCGTGCCGCCGGCGCCGACGAGGTGGTGCTGCTCGACGGCTTCAAGGACGCGGTCGCCTCACTGACCGACGGTCATGGCGTAAACGTCGTGATGGACGTCGTCGGCGGCCCGGTCTTCACCGACTCGTTGCGTTCGCTGGCGCCGCAGGGTCGGCTGCTCGTGGTCGGCTTCGCCTCCGGAGCGGGCATCCCCGAGGTCAGGGTCAACCGGCTGCTGCTCAACAACGTCGACGTCCGCGGCGTCGGCTGGGGCGCCTACGCGATGGTCCGACCTGGGTACATGGCCGAGCAGTGGGCGGTGCTGCTGCCGATGCTCGAGGACGGCACGATCGACCCGCCGATCGGTGCGACGTACGCGTTCGAGGAGTTCGGCCGGGGACTCGCCGACCTCGAGGGCCGACGGGTGCTCGGCAAGGCCGTCGTCTGCGTCCGCGACTGAGGCCAGGCCCCCGTGGACGACGTCGGTCCCACCTCGCCGGTTAGGGTCGGACGCGTGAGCACTCTGGACGACGCCCGCGAGGGAATGGACCCCGCCATCCGACCGCAGGACGATCTCTTCGGCCACGTCAACGGCCGCTGGCTGACCGACGAGGAGATCCCCGGCGACCGCTCGAGCTGGGGCCCCTTCGTCCAGCTCGCCGACGACGCCGAGGTCCACGTCCGCCAGATCATCGAGGACCTCGCCGCGACCGACCGCGACGCCCTTGATGACGACTCCCGCAAGGTCGGCGACCTCTTCACCTCCTTCATGGACACCGCGACCATCGACGCCCGCGGCGCCCGGTCGGTCAGGCCGCTGGTCCAGGCGGTCGGCGGGCTGCGCGACGTACGCGACCTTGCCGCGTTCCTCGGCGAGTTCGAGCGGGTCGGCGGCCACGGGCTGTTCGGTTCCTACGTCAACACCGACGACAAGGACTCCGACCGCTACCTCTTCAACCTGCTCCAGGGCGGGCTCGGGCTGCCGGACGAGTCCTACTATCGCGACGACAAGTTCGCCGACATCCGCGACGCGTACGTCGGCTACCTGCAGCGGATGTTCGACATGGGCGACCACCCCGACCCGGCCGGCGCCGCCGCGACGGTGATGGAGATCGACACCCGGCTCGCCGCCGGTCACTGGGAGCGCGCCGAGACCCGCGACGTGCAGAAGACCTACAACCTGATGACGTCTGCCGAGCTCAAGGAGCTGTGCCCGGCCTTCGACTGGGACGCCTACGTCCGCAACCTCGGCGGCTCGGAGGCGACCATCGCCGAGGTGTGCGTCCGGCAGCCGTCCTACCTCTCCCTCCTCGCAGAGGTGCTCACGCAGACGCCGATCGACGACTGGAAGACCTGGATGCACAGCCGGGTGCTGCGCTCGGCCGCGCCGTACCTCACCGACGAGTTCGTCGAGGTCAACTTCGACTTCTACGGCCGCACCCTCAGCGGCACCCCCGAGCTCCGGGCCCGCTGGAAGCGCGCGGTCGGGTTCGTCGAGGGCGCCATCGGCGAGGCGGTCGGCAAGGAGTACGTCGCCCGCCACTTCCCGCCGCGCAGCAAGGAGCTGATGGACGAGCTGGTGGCGAACCTGCTCGAGGCCTATCGCCGCTCCATCACCGACCTGGAGTGGATGACCGAGGAGACCAAGCTGCGCGCGTTCGAGAAGCTCGGCACCTTCCGCCCCAAGATCGGCTACCCCGAGAAGTTCCGCGACTACTCCGCGCTGACCGTCCACCCCGACGACCTGATCGGCAACGCCCGTGCGACCGCGGCCTTCGAGACCGACCGTGAGCTGCGCAAGATCGGTGCGCCGGTCGACCGTGACGAGTGGTTCATGCTGCCGCAGACCGTGAATGCCTATTACAACCCCGGCACCAACGAGATCTGCTTCCCGGCCGGCATCCTGCAGAAGCCCTTCTTCAGCCCCGACGCGTCGCCGGCGGAGAACTACGGCGGCATCGGTGCCGTCATCGGCCACGAGATCGGCCACGGCTTCGACGACCTGGGCGCCCAGTACGACGGCGGCGGCAACCTCAACGACTGGTGGACCGCCGACGACAAGGCGGCCTTCGAGGTCAAGTCCAAGGCCCTGGTCACGCAGTACGACGCCTTCGAGCCGCGGGACCTTCCGGACGAGAAGGTCAACGGCTCGCTCACCGTCGGCGAGAACATCGGCGACCT
>JALYPW010000488.1 GCA_030856145.1 Chloroflexota bacterium
CCTGATCGCCGACGCGATGCCCGAGCGAGCCGCCGAGGCCGCCGCCGAGGTGGGCGGCCGGGCGATGCCCAGTCTCGAGGCGGCCCTCGGCGAGGCCGAGGCGGTCGTCATCGCGGCCGCGACCACCGCTCACGCCGACCTGATCCGGGCGGCGGCCGACCGCGGCCTGCCGACGTTCTGCGAGAAACCCCTCGCCGGGGACATCGCCGCGACGATCGACGTCGCCGCCACGATCGAGCGGGCCGGCATCCCGTTCCAGCTCGGCTTCCAGCGGCGCTTCGACGCGGCCTACCGCGAGGCCCACCGGATGATCGCTGCTGGCGAGCTCGGGACCCTCTACACCTTCCGCCTCGCCGGCCACGACCCGGAGCCGCCCCACGAGGGCTACATCCCGCAGTCCGGCGGCCTCTTCCGCGACTTCTCGATCCACGACTTCGACGTGATTCGCTGGCTGACCGGGCGCGAGGTCGTCGAGGTCTTCGCCGACGGCGCCGTCCGGGGCTTCCCGGTCTTCGCCAAGTACGGCGACGTGGACACCGCGGTCGCCACCCTCCGGATGGACGACGGGGCGCTCGGCGTCCTGACCGTCGCTCGCCACGATCCGCTCGGCTACGACATCCGGGCCGAACTGTTCGGCTCGAAGGACTCGATCAGCGTCGGGCTCGGGCCGCGGACGCCGATCCGCTCGGTCGAGCCCGGCGTTCCACCCCAGGCCGGTCCCGCCTGGCCCCACTTCCTCGATCGTTTCGCCGACGCCTACCGAGCCGAGTTCGCGGCGTTCCTCCGGGTGGCCCGGGGCGACGAGGCGAGCCCGTGCACGGCGCGCGACGGCGTCCAGGCCCTGCGGATCGCAGAGGCCGCAACCCTTTCGCTCCACGAGCACCGACCGGTGCGTGTCGAGGAGATCCCAGGCAGTTTGATCGGACCGTCATCCGGTCGGTGAAAGGAGGTGCGTCACGCGCGGTCAACGCGACCGACGTGAAAGCGCAAACAGAGAGACGGAGCATCGGCGTTCGGCCGCGGACGGTTCATCGAACCGGGCGGCCCCGAACGACCGCGCATCCGCCAACCACGTCGTTCATGGAGGAGACACCAGGGCATGGACACTCGCAAGGTATTGAGCCTGATCGCAGGCGCCGTGATCGTCGTCGCGGCCTGTAACGCGACCCCCGCTGCGTCGGGCGGCGCGACCGCCGGGGGCAAGGGTCCCGACGGCGCGCTCGTCGCCCGCAACACGATCAAGATCGAGGTCGTCACCCACGGCCAGGCCATCGACGGGTTCTGGGGCGTCGTCCGCAACGGCGTCAAGGCCGGCGCGGCCGACATGGGCGTCACGGTCACGTATAACGCACCGGCGGCCGAGAGCGACATGCCGGCGATGTCGGCCCTGATCGACGCGGCCGTGGCCAAGAAGCCGAGCGGCCTCGTGGTCTCGATTCCGAACCCCGACGCTCTCAGCCCGGCCATCAAGAAGGCCGTCGACGCCGGAATCCCGGTGGTCTCGATGAACTCCGGGTCTGATGTCTTCAAGGGCCTCGGCATCATCGCCCACGTCGGTCAGACCGAGCTCCAGGCGGGCATCGGCGCCGGCGAGCGCTTCAAGGCAGCCGGCGTGAAGAACGGCGTCTGCTTCAACCAGGAAGTCGGCAACCAGGCGCTGACCCTGCGCTGCAACGGCTTCTTCCAGGGCCTCGGTCTCGCCGAGGGCGCCGGCAAGGTCCTGACCGGCAACATCTCCAACCCCGGCGACATGCAGGCCAAGATGGCGGCGGCCCTCCAGGCCGACCCGACCATCGACGGCATCCTGACCCTCGGCCCGTCGGTTGCGGAACCGGCCCTCGCCGCCATCGCCGCAGCCGGCCGCGCCGTGCGCCTGGCGACATTCGACCTGAGCCCGGCCGTGCTGACCGCGGTGAAGGACGGGAAGATGGAATTCGCCATCGACCAGCAGCAGTTCATCCAGGGTTATCTCCCGATCGTGATCCTCACGAATTTCGTGGAGACCCGCAACCTCCCGACGGGCGACGGCACCGGTCTCGTGATGACCGGCCCGGGCTTCGTCACCAAGGACAACGCCGCCGACGTCATCGCCCTCGCGGCGAAGGGTCTGCGCTGACCTTGACCTGTCACGCGTCGGCGTGTCGACGCATGGCGCACGCGAAGGGGCCGGGCTTCGGCCCGGCCCCTTCGTCCCGCAGCGGAGGTATCGATGACGACGTCCACGGCCGGTGCGAGTGCGGCGCCGGGACCTGAACGGCTGCGCAACGTCTCCACGATCCAGCGCCTGCTGGCCAAACCCGCAGCGGGCGCCTTCGTCATCGTCATCTTCGTGTTCCTGGTGTTCGCCGGCCTGTCGCTCGCGCGCGGCAGCACCGCGTTCCTGTCGGCCCCCGGCATCCTCAACTACGTCGGCTTCGCCTCGCAGATCGGCATCATCGCGACGGCCGTTGCGCTGCTGATGATCGGCGGCGAGTTCGACCTGTCCGTGGGCTCGCTCGTCGGCTTCTCGAGCATCCTCATCGGGATCATCTCGACAACCTGGGGTCAGCCGATCTGGCTGGCGATCCTGATCGCGATGGCCGTCACCACCGGGTTCGGGGTAATCAACGGGCTGATCGTCGTCCGGACCGGCCTTCCGTCGTTCATCGTGACCCTGGCCACCATGTTCGCGATCTCGGGGATCTCGTCGGTCCTCGTCCTGAGCGTCACGAACATCACGTTCATCTCGATCGACCGCCTGCGGATCGCGGCCGACCCGCTGGGTGCCCTCTTCAGCTTCAAGCTGTCCTTCAAGTTCGACCAGCTGACCGCCGACCTGAGCGTGACCATCCTGCTCTGGATCGGGATCGCGATCATCGGCGCGTACATCCTCGGCCGGCGCCGGTTCGGCAACTGGATCACCGGCGTTGGCGGATCGCCGGTCGCCGCCCGCAACCTCGGCGTCCCGGTCAACCGGGTGAAGATTGCGCTCTTCGCGTCCACGGCATTCTCCGCCTCGATCCTGGCGGCCTGCCTGAGCATGCAGTTCGCATCGGCCGACATCCAGCGCGGCCGGACGTTCGAGCTCACCGCGATCACGATGGCCGTCATCGGCGGTTGCCTGCTGACCGGCGGCTATGGCTCGGTCGCCGGAACGGCCCTGGGCGCCCTCGCCATCGGCATGGCCAACATCGGGATCGTGTACGCCTCGATCAACGCTGACTGGTACCTGATCTCGCTCGGCAGCCTGTTGCTGGCCGCGGTCGTCCTGAACAACTTCATCCGGCGCCGGTTCGCCGGGTTGCGCTGAGCGGAAGGAGCACACCGTGACGATGTCCCCCGCCGCCGCAGCCGGCCCGGCCCCCACCTCTGCCGCCGAGCGAGCCGCTCGCAAGCCTCTCCTGGAAGCGCGCAACATCTCGAAGTACTTCGGCGCTGTCGTCGCCCTCGAGGGCGTGTCCCTGACGGTCCGGGCCGGCGAGATCAACTGCCTGCTCGGCGACAACGGGGCCGGCAAGTCGACCCTGATCAAGACCCTGTCCGGGGTCCATCCGCCAGACGACGGGACCCTCGCGGTCGACGGCGAGCCCGTCCGCTTCTCGTCGCCGCGCGACGCCCTGAACGCCGGCATCGCGACGGTCTACCAGGACCTGTCGGTGATGCCCCTGATGAGCATCAGCCGGAACTTCTTCCTGGGCAACGAGCCGACGGTCGGGTTCGGGCCGTTCCGCCGCTTCGACAGCGCCAAGGCGGCGACCATCGCCCGCGAGGAGATGAAGAACATCGGGATCGAGGTGCGCGACACGGAGCAGCTCGTCGGGACCCTGTCCGGCGGCGAGCGCCAGACCCTCGCGATCGCCCGGGCCGAGTACTTCGGGGCGCGCGTCCTGATCCTCGACGAGCCGACGTCCGCGCTCGGAGTCAAGGAGTCCGCGTTCGTCCTGCGTCACGCGATCGCTGCCCGGAACAAGGGCCTCGGGGTCATCTTCATCACCCACAACGTCCAGCACGCCCTGCCGATCGGCGATTCGTTCACGATCCTGACCCGCGGCCGATCCGGCGGGACCTACCGCCGTGGCGAGCTCAACGCCGAGCAGCTCCATGCCCTGATGGGCGGCGGGTCGGAGCTGGAGGAGCTGCAGGCCGACCTCGAGATGCTGGCCCGTCGCGAGGAGGCCGGCGAGCAACCACCGACGGTGCCGCTCGGCACGGACCCGGACACGGTCCCGCTCGGCGAGAACGGGCACATCTGACCCGGCAATGGCGACGACGATCGCCGACGTGGCCCACCGGGCGGGCGTCTCGACCGCGACGGTCAGCCGCGTCCTGTCCCGCGCTGGCGGGGCCCGCCCGGCCACCCGCGATCGGGTAGAGGCGGCCGCCCGCGAGCTCGGCTTCCGACCGTCGGACGTCGCCCGCGCCCTGAAGCGCCAGTCGACACTGACCCTCGGCCTGATCGTCACCGACATCGAGAATCCGTACTTCCCGCAGCTCGTGAAGGCGGTCGAGGACGCGGCGATCGCCGAGGGCTACGCGATGCTGCTGTGCAGCGCCGACGACGATCCCGACCGCGAGGCCTCGTACCTCGACGTCCTCGTCGAGCGCCGAGTCGACGGGATCATCGTCGCGGCCAGCTGGCTCGGGTTGAGCCAGGGCGCGTGGCTGGCGAACCCGCCGCTGCCGGTCGTCCTCGTCAACACCTCCGCCCCGGCGGTCAAGCTGCCGTCGATCGGGTCGGACAACCGGGCAGGCGGCCGCCTTGCGACCTCACACCTGCGCTCGCTCGGTCATTGCCGCTTCGGCTACCTGATGCCGCCGCCCCGGAATCTCGATGCCCCGGAGCGGCTGGCCGGCGTGCGCGAGGCGTTGGCTGCCACCGGGCTCGGCGTCGACGGGCCCGACGCGGCGCTCGCGATCGGGCATGGGGCGCCGACGGTCATCGGCGGCGAGGGCGCGATGTTCGAGCTCCTCGACCGGAGCCCGCGACCGACCGCGATCGTGGCCTACAACGACCTGATGGCGATCGGGGCGATGCGCGCGATCCGGCGGTGCGGCCTGCGCGTGCCGGAAGACGTCAGCCTCGTCGGCTTCGACGATGTCGCGCTCGCGGCGTACGTCGAGCCGGCGCTGACCACTCTCCGCCAGGAGACGGCCGAGATGGGTCGCTGGGCAGTGGCGAAACTGACCGAGCAGATCGCGGCCCGGGCGGGCGGCGCCGCGACCGACGGGACGGACGTGACGGATGGGACGGCACCGATCCGGACCGAGCATCGCGTCGTTCCGGTCCACCTCGAGATCCGGTCGTCGACCGGGCCCGCCCCGCTCGATTGATCGTCCGGATCGGACCAGCGTCCGACCGGGTCAGCCGTCGGTCGCGGCCACCCGTCGCGGCAACGCTGAGCGCATCCGATCGCGGACGGCGTCCCGCGTGGGGACGCCGACCATCCCCGGTCCCTCGAGGACGAGCGAAGCCGCGGCGGCCGCGAGGAGGAGATCGAACCCTTGCCCGATCCTGCCGCCGACCAGGCGCGGCTCGATCCGGGCCGCAGCCAGCGCGGCGAGGAACACGTCGCCCGCGCCGGTCGGGTCGACGGGATCATGGCTCGGCACGGCCGGGTAGTGGCGGAGCTCGAGCTCGGCGTCCGCGTCGCCGTGAGCGCCGTGGACGATCAGGCCGCCGTGATCGCCCTGGGTGACCGCCAGCAACGCGCCGCGCCGGAGCAGGCCGTACAGGTCCTTGATCTCGCTCCGCTTGTCCACGTCGTCCCGCGACAGCCCCACGAGATCGGCTCGACGGATGATCGGGTCGGGCCGCGGTGCGACGTGGCGGACGGGCTGGCCGGCTTCGAGCTCGCGGAGCAGGCCCTGCCAGCCAACCGCGACAAGTGACTCCGGCGCCGGAACGTCGGCCCAGGCCGGCGGCAGCTCGGCGGCGACCGGGGCGAGGATCCAGCCAGGGGCCGCGCGCCAGGCCGGCGGCACGTCGGCGACCGGGATCGGATCGCTGTGGTCGCCGCACAACTGAAGGCGGCCCTCGGGTCGCTCGATGTTGACGAAGACCGGGCCGTGCTCGAGGTGGACGAGGTGGACGTCGACGCCCGCGTCCCGGAGGAGCTGGATCTCGGACGCGGTCGAGGCCTCGTGATCCACCCCGACGATCGCGGCGGTCGGAATGCCGAGCCGGGCGGTGGTCAGGGCGCTGTACGACACCCCGCCGCCGAGTCGCCAGCCGCGCGGATCGTCCTCGGCCAGGTCGCGCGCCGCCGACCCGACCACCACCACGGTCGGCGGGCGAGCGGGCGTCCCGACCATCCCCGGGGCGGGCAGTTCCGTCACCGCGGTCGGCCCGGAGCGGGCAGGCCGACCGAGGACCGGGCGTGCCGCATGCGATACTGGCGCTCCATCCAATCCCTTCCCGACCGAGGCCGGCCGTGTTCTTCTACGAACTCCACGAGGGCGACGAGGACGTCTTTTCCGACGTTCTCCTCGTCCGCGACGACGACATG
>JALYPW010000004.1 GCA_030856145.1 Chloroflexota bacterium
CCGAAATCTTCGAACCAGGCGCCGGGGCTCTACGCAGGCCCATCATTAGGTCGCGGCACGATATAGACGACCCCCGGGCCGGTCAAGCCATCGTTCCGAGGCGGCCGACGGTCAGGAGTCAGGATCGGCACCTGGAATCGGTTCGGCGACGATCTGCTGATCGCGGGCAGGCGCCGATCGGGGGTCAGGCGTAGGCTGGGCGCGACGCGTTCGACGACGCTCGATTCACGAGGAGCCTCAATGGCCGACGACGACATCTTCGGACGGATCAACTCGCTCTCCGACGAGGAGGAGCATCTCTGGCAGCATGCCGGCGACGGCCATGGCCTGACCGCCGAGGAGCAAGAGCGGCTCGAGGCGATCAAGGTCGAGCTCGACCGGGCCTACGATCTGTTGCACCAGCGTGCCGCCCGACGGGCCGCTGGCCTGGATCCGCGCGACGCGGAGCCGCGACCGGCCGAGGTCGTCGAGCGCTACCAGCAATAGGGACGAGCCAACCGCCCAGGTGGCGGCAGCACCATTCGCAGGGACGCGGAAGGAGGCCGGTTCATGGTCACCAAGGGACTCTGGGTTCCGCTCGAGGCGAAGCCCGACAAGGTCGCCGACGTCCGGGCATTCCTCGAGGGCGGGCGCGCCCTCGTCGAGGACGAGCCGGCCACAACGGCGTGGTTCGCGGTCCAGGTCGGACCCACCTCGTTCGCGATCTTCGATGTCTTCCCCGACGACGCCGGCCGCCAAGCCCACCTGTCGGGCAAGGTCGCCGAGGCGCTGATGGCCCAGGCGCCAGATCTGTTCGCGACGGCGCCGGACATCCAGCAACTCGACGTGCTGGCCGACAAGCTCCCCGGTTGACGATCGGCGAGCGATCGCGGGTCGGTCAGGCGGGTTCGGTGCTCTCGAGCCGGGCTCGGCGGCCGGCCAGCAGCCCGCTCCGCGGCCCCACCACGAGGGCGATGAGGAAGAACAGGGTCTCGATCAGGACGATCGATGCGCCCGACGCAAGGTTCAGGTAGAAGCTCACGTACAGCCCGCTGATCGCGGCGACCGACGCGAGCGCGGCAGCCAGGACCATCAGCCGCTCGAAGCGGATGACGAGGAGCTGGGCGGTCGCGGCCGGCGTGACCAGCATCGCGACGACCATCACGATCCCGACCGCCTGGATGCTGACCACGATCGTGACCCCGAGCAGAGCCAGGAGCAGGTACTCCAGGCCGGCCACCGGCAGCCCCGACGCGGCCGCCCCGAGCGGATCGAACGTCGCGAAGAGCAGCTCCTTGCGGATCAGGATGACGATGACGAGGACGACGACCCCGAGGACCGCGACCTGGACGAGGTCGCCGATGCCGATCCCCAGAACGTTCCCGAGCAGGTAGCCGAGAAGGTCGGCGACGTAGTTGTCGATCGTCGAGAAGAGCAGGATGCCGAGCGCGAAGGTACCGGCGAACAGGACCCCGACCGACGTGTCGAAGCGGAGTCGGCTGCGGCGCGACACGAACCCGATCGCAAGAGCCGTTCCGACCGATGCCACGGCGCCGCCGAGGTACAGCGGAATTCCGAGCATGAACGCGATCACCAGCCCGGGAAAGGCCGCGTGGCTGACCGCATCGCCGATGAACGCGAGTCCCTTCAGGACGACGAACGTGCCCATCACCGCACACACGATCCCGACCAGGATCGCCGCCGCGAGGCCGCGCTGCATGAAGCCGTAGGCCAGTGGATCGGCCACGAACCCGATGAGGTCCATCAGCGGTCGCCTTCGTGGTAGTGCGACTCGCGGCCGGGCGCCTGGTCGTGGTGGTGAGCGTCGTCGAGGACAAGGCGCCCGCCGTCGTCGCCGGGCAGGACGAGGACGTGGCCGCCGTACGTGTCGGACAGGAGCTGCCGATCGAGGACCATCTCGGCCGGTCCAGTGGCCACGATCCGGCCGTTGACGAAGGCCGCCTGGTGGAAGCGCTGCGCGGCGCAGATCAGATCGTGAGTCGAGGCGATGACCGTCTTGCCGGACCGGGCTTCCGCCTCGAGGACGTCCATCAGCTCTTCCTGGGTCGTGGCGTCGACGCCGGTCACCGGCTCGTCGAGGAGGTAGAGGTCCGGTTCCGCGGCGATCGCCCGGGCGAGGAAGACGCGCCGACGCTGGCCGCCCGACAGTGCCCCGATCTGGCGGTTCGTCGCGCCGCCCATCCCGACGGTCTCGAGCGCCGCCGCGACCCGCTCGCGATCGACCCGGCCGGGCCGCCGCCCGAACCCGAGCCGCGGATAGCGGCCCATCATCGCCACCTCGCCGACGGTCACCGGAAAGTCCCAGTCGACGGCCTCGGCCTGGGGCACGTAAGCCACGGACTTCGCCTTGACGCCGGGCGCCGCGCCGAGGACCGAGATCGTGCCGCTGTCGGGGCGGAGGAGTCCCGCGATCAGCTTCAGGAGGGTGCTCTTGCCGGCGCCGTTCGGGCCGATGACCGCGAGCAGCGAGCCGGCCGAGACATTCAGGTTGACGTCGGCCAGGGCGACCCGCCGGCCGTAGCCCGCGGTCACGTGCTCGAGCATGACGGCCGGGCCAGCGGCCGGCGCGGCGTCGACGGTCGCGACCGGCGGCGAGGAGCTCAGCGGAGGGCCTCCACGATCTGTTCCACGTTCCAGCGAAGCATGCCCGGATAGGTGTCGGCCGGTGGCGGCCCGACGGCGTCGTTGTAGAGCGTTGTCACCACCCGCCTGACGCCCGCCTCGTCGGCGAGCGTCTGGGCCAGCTTCGGGTTGAACTGAGCCTCCGAGAAGACCGCCTTCACCCTGGCTGCCTTGACCGTCTCGACGAGCGCCGCGAGCTCGGCCGCGTTCGGCTCCTGGCCGACGTTGGCAACGACGACGCCGACGAGCTCGAAGCCGAAATGGCGCGCGAAGTACGGGAAGGCGTCGTGGAACGTGACGAGCTTGCGGTCGGCAGGCGAGATCGTCGCGACCTGTGCCAGGAGATCCTTGTCGAGGGCGTCGAGGATCGACCCGTACGCCGCGGCATTCGCCTCGAAGGTCGCCCGGTCGGCCGGCTGCGCCGACGCGAGGGCCGCGACGATCCTTGGCAGGTAGCCGGTCGTGACGATCGTGGGATCGAGCCAGAAGTGGGGGTTCGGCTCGCCATCGACGTCGATCGTCGGCAGGCCCTCGCCCAGGACGAGCCGCGGCGTCGAGCCGCCGCCCGAGGCGAGCAGGCGGTCGAGGAAGTCGTCGAGGCCGACCCCGTTCGAGACGATGAGCTGGGCGTCGGCGAGGCTCCTCGCGTCGTCGGGCTTGGGCTCGTAGTCCTCGGGCCCGACGCCGGGCGGGATGATCGAGTTGACGTTTGTGCGCGACCCACCGACCGCGCGGACGATGTCAGCAAAGACGGTCGTGGTCGTCACCACCCGCAGGGCGCTCGGATCGGGTGCGGCAGCGCTGGACCCGGCGCTGGACGGCGTGGGGGCGGTGGAGGCCGTCCCGCCCTGGCCACAGCCCATGAGGACAGTCGCCGCAACGACGGCGACGATCACAGCCAGTCTGCGACCGTGTCTCAGCGGCGGGAACCAGGGTGACGTGGGCATCGCGTGGTCCATGGGTCAGTCCTCCGTGCGGGCGAGGCAGTGCCGGCACAACCCGAACAGCTCGAGCCGGTGGGCGTCGATCCGGAAGCCGCTCTGGCGCTCGATCTCGCGAACGGCGCCGGCCAGGCCGGCGTCATCGACCTCGGCGGTCCGCCCGCAGCGGGAGCACACCACGTGATGGTGGTGGGCCGGGGCGCAGGGAACGTAGGCGTGCTCACCGCTCGGCAGGTCCAGCCGCTCGACCACGCCGAGCTCGATCAGGAGGTCCAGGGCACGGAACAGCGTCGCCCGGCTGATCCCGAGCCGCCGATCGCGCGCCGCCGCGGCCAGATCGGAGGCCGTGAAGTGACCGTCGTGCGTCGCGATCAGGTCGGCCACGGCAAGGCGCGGGGCCGTCAGGCGGTAGCCGGCATTGCCGAGGGCGGCGACGATCGGATTGATGGCGTCCATGTCGAGAGAATAGTCGGTTCCCTCCGACTTGTCGAGACTGAGTCTCAACTACGGCGCTGCGGTGCGCTGCATGCGTTCGGACTGAACGCTCGTCCCGCCGCGTCATGCCAAGTAGGCATGTGGCCCCGTAAGGCGAGCCAGTTGAGCCCGATTCATGCTTCTCCCGCATCGAGTCTGGCCTTGGCCCGACTGGTGTCGGCCGTTCATGCGCCAGCGGCATCAATCGAGATCCCGGGTGCGGCGATCGGTCTGGTGATGCCTCCTTGGACTACGCGCCAGGCGCCGCTCAGCGGGTCAGGGTCACCTTGCTCAGGCCTGGCGGGGCGTCGGGGTCCAGGCCGCGCCGGCGCGCGACGGCCTCGGCGAGAAGCTGGCCGGGCAGGATCATGGCCAGCGAAGCGAGCGCGGCCGGGAGGTCGGCCGGCAGGGGCAGGCGGATCACCTGGTCCGGATCCGCTGCGCCCACCGTTGCGCCCGAACCCGACGTGGCCCCAAGATCCGCCCCACCGATCACCCACGGTCGGCTCCCGGTCGCCCGGGCGGCAACGATCCCCTCGTCGACGAGCGGCCCCATCGCCCCGTCCGGGCGGATCGCGAGGACGGGGATCCCGGCGCTGCTGAGCACGACCGGACCGTGGCTGAAGTCGGCCGACGAGTAACCCTCGGCAAACAGTCGACCGGTCTCCTTCAGTTTGAGCGCCGTCTCGAGCGCCGTCGGGAACTCGTACCCGCGACCGATCACGATGGAGCGCTCCGAGGTCGCGAACTGCTCGACGATCGGGGCCTCGTCGTGGACGGCGGCGGCGGCCATCGCGAGGGCATCACCCAGGAGCGCCGGCATCCGCGGGAGCGCGTCCCCGAGCGTCCGCTCGGGCGCCAGCGCCGCGACGAGCGCGACCCCGGCCGCGACCTGAGCGACGTACGACTTCGTGGCCGCGACCGAGCGCTCCTCCCCGGCTCGGCAGTCGATCACGTGCTCGGCTGCGCTCGCCAGCGGCGACCGGGCGTCGTTGACGATTGCCACCGTCAGCGCCCCGCCAGCCCGCGCTGCCTCGAGGACCGCGACCAGGTCAGGCGACCGGCCAGACTGCGAGACGGCGACCACGAGCCCGCCCCGCCAGCGCAGCTCGGCACCGTAGATCGTCACCGTCGAGGGCGCGGCCATCCCCGCCGGGATCCCGAGCTCCACCTCGATCAGGTAGCGCAGGTGGATCGCCGCGTGGTCCGACGTCCCGCGGGCCAGGAGGCTCACCCAGCCGGGGTCGGCGGCCCGGATCGCGCCGGCCGCGGCCGCCACCTCGCGTCCGCTCTCGGCCAGGAACCGGGACACGACGCCCGGGATCGCGTCGATCTCCTGGCGCATCAGGGTCGGCGCGATGGCGTGCGGACGGCGATCAGGCATTGCCCGAGAGCGTACGGGATCGGGCGACCCGTCCGCGGGAGCGCGGCCGGGTCGGCTGGCGCGGACGGCGCTCCACGACTGGAACGCCACAGGCAGGGTTGTCACGCCGTCGTAAGGGTCCACACACCCGGCGACTCCTGCGCCGGGCAGCATCCGATGGCATCCTTCGCCAGACGAGCCCCCTCCCCTTGTCCCCGGAGTACCACGTGCACGACGCCCCTCGCGCGGAGCGCCGCCTGACCCGCGACATCCCCGCCCGGACCTCGCCCTCGGCGGCCGGCTGGATCGCCCTGGCGATCTGGGCCGTGTTCGCGATCCTCGCCGCCCTGCTCACGGTCGGCGTCGTGTCGGCCTTCTCGAAGTACACCGAGGGCCTCCCGTCCCTGGCCGAGCTCGACAAGATCAGCTTCGCAGAGCAGTCGGTGATCACCGACCGAACGGGCAAGATCGAGCTCGCCCGATTCGGCGGCGAGAAGCGCGAGATCGTCGCGTTCGAGGACATCCCGCCGATCATCATCGACGCCCAGACCGCCATCGAGGACAAGACGTTCTGGGACAACTCGGGCTTCGACCCGGTCGCGATCGCGGCGGCGGCCTTCGACAGCCTGCGCGGCAACAGCCGGGGAGCGTCGACGATCACGCAGCAGCTCGTCCGCCAGCGCCTGCTCGATCCGGCCCTCGTCCAGGACCCGAAGCGCCAAGCCGAGCGGAAGATCAAGGAGATCGTCCAGTCGATCCGCCTGACCCAAGCGTATCCCGGGATCGAGGGCAAGCAGAAGATCATTGCTGCCTACCTCAACCAGAACTACTACGGCAACCAGTCGTACGGCGTCCTTGCTGCGGCGAAGTCGTACTTCGGGGCGAAGACGCTCGCCGAGGTGACACCGGCCCAGGCCGCGATCCTCGCCGGGCTCGTGAAGTCGCCGTCCAACTACGACCTCGTCCGGAATGCGGTCGAGGAGTGCGTCGAGCCGAGCCCGGACGACACGCCCGAGGCGTGCGCGTCCACGAAAGGCACGAAGCTCGTCGTCCCGCCGGACACCACGATCGTCCAGCGCCGCAACCAGATCCTCGAGCTCCTCGCGGACGGCCGGACCACGCTGTCGAAGGACGAGTTCAGCCCCGACGAGCTGCGCGCCGCGGAGACCGAGCCGGTCCTCGTCGCCAAGCAGACGACGCCACGCTGGGTGGCCCCGCACTTCGTGTGGGCCGTTCAGCAGGAACTCGCCACGAAGCTCTGCGGCGAGGGCGACGGCGGTTGCCAGGCCCTCGAGGCCGGCGGGCTCCGGATCACGACGACGCTCGACGCGCGACTCCAGACCATCGCCGAGAAGTGGGTCAAGGCCGCGGCCGTCGTCCCGAACTCGAAGAACCCCGAATCGCTGGCCAAGACCCTCAAGATCCCCGGTGGGTATGCCGCGTGGATGAAGAACCTGCGGGGCAAGGACATCAACAACGGGGCGATCGTGGCCCTCGACTACCAGACCGGTCAGCTGATCGCCTACGTCGGCAGCGCCGACTACTACGCGGCCAAGAGCACGCCCCAGTTCCAGGCAAAGTACGACGTCGTCGGCAGCGGCTTCCGTCAGCCCGGTTCGGCGTTCAAGCCGTTCAACTACCTGACCGGGATCGACGACGGGACGATGACCGCCGGCACGATGTTCATGGATACGGGCACGGACTTCGGTGGCGGCTATGCCCCCGGCGATGCCGACAACCGGGAGCGCGGTCCGGTCCGGATCCGGTCAGCCCTCCAGTTCTCGTTGAACATCCCGTCCGTGAAAGCCGCCCAGGTCAACAGCCCGGACCACGTGTTCAGCCGGGCTCAGGAATTCGGGATGACGTTCCAGGCGGAGCCGTCGAACGCCGACTTGACGATCGCCATCGGCGTCCAGGAGGTCCGGCCGGTCGATCTCGTGACGGCCTATGGGACACTCGCCAACGGCGGCCGGAAGCTCGGCCACACGACGATCCTGAGCGTGACGGACCAGTCCGGCGACAACGTGATCCCGCCGTGGACACAGTCCGAGGGCGATCAGGTCGCCAAGCCGCAGTCCGCCTACATCGTGACCGACATCCTGGCCGGCAACACGAATCCGCGGGTCAACCCGTTCTGGGGCAAGTTCGCGATCACCGGGCCTGACAAGGCGCGCCGGCCGGCAACGCTCAAGACCGGCACGAACAACGACGCCAAGGACCTCAACGCCTACGGTTTCATCGCCGCGCCGACCGAGGATGGTCGAGCGGGCGGCGAGTACGCCCTGGCCGTCGGCGCCTGGAACGGCAACAGCGACAACACTCCCGTATCGCCCAGGAAGCCGGTCTTCTCGCTCGATGTCAGCACCTACGTCTGGCAGGGATTCCTCCAGGAGGCAACTGTCAAGTGGGCGGTCAATGACTTCGCCCGGCCCGAGGGCCTGAACCGGGTCAAGATCGACGCGTTCACGGGGCTGCTGCCGCGGGCCGGCAGCCCGACGGTCGACGAGTGGTTCATCCCCGGCACCGAGCCCGAAGCGTCCGTCCCCGAGGGTGCCTGCGGCCAGGCCGTCCTCGAGCTGCCGGGCATCTTCGAGTCGAAGTACCCGAACTGGATGGCGGCCGACCTCGACTGGCTGAACCGCGCAAAGCGCGGTCCGGGCACCGTCGGCGGTGTCAACCGCGACCCGGCCGTCTTCTTCTACGACGGCTCGTTCACCCCGTATGGCAAGTCATGGGGCGCCCTGGTCGAGGGCCGCGGCTGCACCCTGCCGAGCCCGACGGTCACCTGCTACCCGGTTCCGACGCCGGATCCGAGCGGTCTGGTGCCCTCGTTCGAGGTGCCGTCGGCCGACCCATCCCTGAACGTCATCTACGAGCCGTGTCCGACGCCGAGCAGCCTGCCGAGCGCGTCGCCGAGCGCGTCGCCGAGCGCGTTGCCCAGTCCATCCGTGGAGGTCTCCGTGCCACCATCGGCCGAAGTGACGCCGCCGCCGGTCACGCCAAGCCCGACGC
>JALYPW010000006.1 GCA_030856145.1 Chloroflexota bacterium
GCCTCGTACCACGCCGACTACGCGACGGTCCTCGCCGCGCCGGCCGACCTGACCGCGGTCGCTGCCGCCCTCGTCGATCACCTCGCCGCGCACAACCCGTCCGACCGCGATCATCCCGCACCGTGGGACGCGATCGACCTGCGCCGCCTGCGCTGCGGCGACCCGGCCGCTGATGCTCTCGCGAGCGCCTTCGGCCGGCGCGAGATGAGCGACGGCTGGACGCTCAACCTCGAGCGCGAGGACGTCTGCCCGGTCGTCACGTTCCCCGAGGACGTGGACTTCGAGGGCTACCTCTCCACGCTCGACAAGAAGTCGCGCCATGAGATCCGGCGCAAGCTCCGCCGGGCCGAGGCTGCCGGCGACGTCGCCCTGACGCCGTCGGCCGAGCCGCTCGCCGACCTCGAGGACTTCATCGACCTCCACCAGCGGCGCTGGGGCGCGGACGGCCTCTTCCCGCCGACCCCGGGTGGCGACGCATCGCGCGTCTTCATGCGCCGCCTGTTCGAAGAGAACGGTCCCGACGGACCGGTTCGCCTGTCGTTCTTGACGGTCGGCGAGCGCCGGGTCGCCGCCGGGATCCACGTCGCGACGGCCGATACCTGGATGTTCTACAACGCCGGGATCGACCCCGACGCGCGAGAGCTGTCGCCGGGCGTGGTCCTCGCCGCGTGCTACGTCCGGGGCGCGCTCGAGGCGGGCATGCAGCGGTTCGACTTCCTGCGTGGCAACGAGCCGTACAAGTACGAGTGGGGATCCGAGGATGAGCCGATCCAGCGCCTGCTGGTCCGGCGCGACGGCGCCGAAGCCGACGAGACGGCCGGCTGATGGGCGCCCCGCCGACCTGGGATCCGTGTCTTGTCCCCCTCGAGCACGCACCGATGCCCGGTCCGCCACGGGTTCGGGTGATCGAGATCCTCGCGACCGGCACGAACGGCGGCGCCCAGGAGCACCTGTTCTCGCTCCTGACGCGGCTCGACGCGACCTACTACGACGCCTCGGTCGTGGCCTTGTCGGGCGGGAGCGCCGTCCGCAAGCTCCAGCGCCACGGCTTCGACGTCACGGTCATCGACGAGCCCGACGACGGGGCCGCGGTTCGAGCCCTGACCGCCCACCTCGCGTTCGTCCAGCCCGACGTCATCCACACCCACATGTACCGAGCCGACATCGTCGGCACGAAATCGGTCATCGCCCTCCGCGAAAGCCGCCATCGCGCGCCGTACATCGTGTCGACCGTCCACTCGTCGCGGGTCCGCTCGCACGAGGACCGCGAGCTCCTCCGCCGGCTGACCCCCTCGATGGACCAGCTGATCGCGGTCTCGCGGTCGATCGAGCGCAAGATCGCCGACGAGCACCGGACCGGAGCGCCCGTCCGCCTGATCTACAACGGGGTCGACCTCCAGCGCTACGAGCACCAGGAGCCGTGCGCCCCGTTCGGCGACCAGTACGGGATCGAGGCCGGCTCGAAGATCGTGGGGGTCGTCGCCCGGCTGGAACCCGAGAAGGGCCACCAGACCCTGATCGAGGCGTGGCCGGCCGTCCTGCGCGAGGTCCCCGATGCGTATCTCCTGATCGTCGGCGAGGGGTCGCGGCGCGACTTCCTCGAGCAGTGGGCGTCGGCCCATCAGGTCGGTCACCGGATCGTGTTCGCGGGCCGCCGTGACGACATCCCGGCGGTGACGGCGGCGCTCGACGTGGCGGTCCTGCCGTCGTGGCGCGAAGCGCAGGGCCTCTCAATCCTCGAAGCGATGGCCCTGTCGCGCCCGGTCGTCGCGTCGGACGTCGGCGGGATCCCGGAGATGGTCGAGGACGGCGTCACCGGCCTCCTCGTCGAGCACGACAACCCGGTCGCCCTTGCCGCGGCGATTGTGCGACTGCTGAAGGACCCGGAGTACGCCGCGCGGATCGGCAAGGCGGGCCACGACCTGGTCCACGAGCGCTTCTGCGTGGAGCTGATGGTCAAGGCGATCGAGCAGATCTACGACGAGGGCGCCCGGGCAGTCCGGCTGGCCGAGGCCGCAGCCAGCTAGGACCACGCCGCGAGGCAGGACCATCGTCGCGGTGCGGAGGCGCACCGCCGCGGGCTAGCATCCGAGCGTGTCGTTACGGATGACCTTCCCGCGTCTCTGGGCGTACCTCGCTGTTGCCCTGCCCGTGCTAGGTTCGCTCATCGCGAGCCTGTCCACGGTCGATCTCGCGTACCACGTCCGAGCAGGCGCGGAGATTCTCGACTTGGGTGCAATCCCGAGCGTCGACACCTGGACGTTCACGGCGTCCGGCAGCTCGTGGTTTGATCAGCAATGGGCCGGCCAGGTCCTGCTCGCAGGCGTTCACCGGGTGGCCGGCTGGACGGGGCTCGCGATCCTCCGGTCGGTGATGGTCGGGGTGATCTTCACCTGTCTGTTCCTGGCCTGCCGGCGGCGTGGACTCGATCTCCGGCGGTCCGCATGGCTGACGATTGGCGCTTTCGTCGTGGTCGCGGCGGCGCTCGCCCTGCGGCCCCAGCTGCTGGGCATGGTC
>JALYPW010000020.1 GCA_030856145.1 Chloroflexota bacterium
CGGTCGAGGAGCGCCGCGGCCTCGTCGGCCGACTCGATCGCGGTCCATGCCAGGGGATCGCCGGTCGCGGCGGCACGCACGGCCGCGGCCAGGTCGGCGTCCGTCTTGCCGACCCCCTCGAGCGTGATCCGTTCGTTTGGCACGCCGGCCGCCCGGGCGACGGCCCACTCGCCGCGGGAGACCACGTTCGCGCCGAATGCCGCTGACCCATCGCCACGATCGGCGGTCACCAGGGCCACGACCGCGGCGACGTCGTTGGCCTTGACCGAGTACTGGCGGATCCACGGCTCGGGGAACGCGGCCGCCAGTTCGTCACGCGCCGCCCGGACCGTCGCCTCGTCCGTCAGGTAGAGCGGGGTCCCGAACCTGCCAGCCGCCTCACGCAGCGCGGCGGCGATGGCCGGCAGGCGATCGACTTCGGCAGTGGTCGCGCCGGCTGTGGTCGGCCGGGGCACCGCCTAGACGAGCTTCCGGGGCGAGAGGGCGATGCTCGCGACGGTCGAGACCACGCTGATGATCAGGGCCGCGACGATCGCTCCGACGATCGTGTCTGACGAGAGCAGGTCAGGCGGGAAGTCGCCGACCTTGAAGCCGAGCTTCAACTGACCCGACACGAACGCGACGACCAGGAGCATCGCAGCGTTGATCACGAAGGCGATCAAGCCCATCGTCATCAGCGAGATCGGCATCGAGAGCGCCTTCACGATCGGCTTGATGTAGCTGTTCACGAGGGCGAACAGGAGGGCGACCGCGAGCAGCTTCCACCAGTCGTTGCCGTAGTCGAAGGACAGCAGGCTGGCCGGCAGGATCGTGACGGCCACGAACAGGGCAGCGGCGTTGATCAGGATCTTGACGATGAGCTCGACCACGGGGACCCTCCGATCGATCACGTTGCGGGCCGGGCGATCCGCTCCGGATCCGGCGGGCCGATCATCGCAGATGGAATCCTGGTGCGGATCGATTCAGCGCGAGCGACGACTCCGGTCAGCGCGCGAGCGAAGCCTCCAGGCCGGCCTTGACCGTCGGCCACTCCTCGTCGATCACGCTGTAGTACGCGGAGTGGCGCAGCGGTCCGTCGGGCATGACCATGTGGTTCCGGAAGATCCCCTCGAACTGCGCCCCGATCCCGAGCAGCGCCGTCCGCGACGGCTCGTTGCGCGAGTCGGTCTTGAACTCGACCCGCCGGCAGCCGAGCGTGTCGAAGGCGTGGCTCAGCATCAGGAGCTTCGCCTCGCGATTGGCGCCGGTCCGCTGCCACGGCGGGGCGACCCACGTCCAGCCGATCTCGAGGCGGCGGTGCTCCAGCACGATGTTCATGTAGCGGCTGCTGCCGATCGGGCGGCCCGTGGCGGCCTCGAGGGTCACGAACGGCAGCTCCGTGCCCGCGTCGCGACCGGCGATCGCCGCCTCGGCCCAGGCGCGCAGGCCGGCCTCGTCTGTCGGGCGGGCGAGGGTCCACTTCCAGACGGCCGGCTCCAGGGCGACCTCGGCGAGGGCCGGGACGTGGCCGAGCTCGAGCGGGACGAGCCGGACGCGCCGTCCATCGAGGCTGACCCGTTCGAGTCGGCGGGCGGCGTTCATGACGGCCGATGGTAGTCGCTCCGGGTACACTCGACGCCCACCTGCTCGCGCCGGACGATGCGCGGCCGAGCCGCCAGCGCCACCCGGAGAATCTGCTCGTGACCGAGTTCGCCGCGCACGTCGATGCCTTCTTCGAGGCGTACTTCGCCTTCGATCCGATCTCGGCAACCGGTTCGGGCAGGCACGATCACGACGATCGCTGGCCGGACCTCTCGGCGGCCGGCGCGGCGGACCGTCTCGCGTTCATCGCCGGCTGGACCGACCGCCTTGAAGCATTCGCCGACGCGAGCCTGACCGTCGATGAGCAGGTCGATCGCGATGTCATCCTCGGCGTGCTCGGGGCGATGCACTTCGGCGAGACCGAGCTGCGCGAGGAGGCCTGGAGCCCGATGGCCTGGGTCTACCTGATCGGCGAGGGATTCTTCGGGCTGATCGCCCGGGAGTTCGCGCCGCTGGCCGATCGCCTGACGTCGCTCGCCGCCCGGGCCGAACGCCTGCCCGCGGTCCTCGACGCGGCCCGCGAGACGCTCGTCGGCGCGCCGGGCCGGCCGGTCGACCGATTCCACACCGAAAAGGCGCTCGAGCAGTGGCCGGGCCTGATCGGCCTGGTCGACGA
>JALYPW010000048.1 GCA_030856145.1 Chloroflexota bacterium
GCCGTCAACCCTGACATGCAGCTCCCAATCCGTCTGGCAGCGATTGGCGTGCCAGCGGACGGCAAGTTCGCGAGACGTGGAGCCAGTCGCGATCTCCAGGCGCCAGCCCGCGGCCTCGGGACCGACCGGCTGCCAACGGAGATGGTCGCCGTCCGTCGCTGCCCGAACGCTCAGGACCCGTCGGCTGTAGTCGACGACCTCCACGATGCGGGTGTCGCCTCCGGGCGGATCGACGTCAATCGTCGTCGCGAGATCGACCCGACTGCCCGCCCCGTGCCAGATGCGCGTGCCACCGTCGGTCGTGAACGACCACGCAACCAGGCGACGGGTGAGGTTGTCGTACGGCTCATCGATCAATCTGCGAACAACCCAGACGGCGCTGCCTTCTCCGAGCTCCGGCGCTCGCTCGATTGCATCCGGGTCGAGGACGGCGAGATCTTGCGGCGCCATGACCGAGACCCAGGTCGTGATCGCCGGGCCCAGCTCCTCCTCGATCCGCTCGAGAACGACCTCAGGCGCCTCGGTCGAACCCGGTGTCAGCCGGACCACGGGAGACTTCGGCACGGCGCCGGTCGAGCCGGTCCAGACGAGCTGGTCGATGACGAAGTACCGGTCACCCGCGTAGGCGCTCACCCGCGGATCGGCGAAGTGGCCGAGGACGACGACGGGCAACGGGGTCGGCGATGTGCCCTGCCAGATCCGGGGCACGTCGAATGGAACATCGGGCGGGATGATCGGGTTGAGCGTCGCGCCGGTCGGCTGGCGATCGAGATCGAGCTTGATGGGGTCGGACCAGAGCTGCTCCGGCCGATCGAGAAGCCAGTTGCGACCCTGGTTGCACGGCGGGAGGACGGGCCGGATCTGCTGGTCCAAGCCTCCGGGGCAACTTGCCAGGGGATCGTGGGGCACGTACCAGCCGCGCACGAGAAGCTCCGACCCGTCGCCCGGGAAGTTGCGATCGACGGCCATCCCGACCGTGCCACTGACGAGGCCGGCAACCTCGTTCGGCGCGCCGGCGAACGCGTCATCCGCCGTCGCGGACGGCGCAACCGGTGCTGCCACCGGCGCGAGGCCGCCGCTCGTGACGTCCCACACGTGGAGCCGTCGTTCGTGGAACGTCTGCTTCTCGCCAACGAGGCGCGTCCGAACCACGACACGCCCGGCGTCGCCCTCAAGGAATCGAACGATCCAAAACGTGTCCACCGCCATGTCGGGCGGCAATGAGGCGGCGGCGGGCTCGGCCTCCTCGATCAGCGAGCGGCGCATCGCGAACGCGATCAGGAGGCGATCGCTCGTCGGCTCGACACCCGCCGCGACGATGGCGTCGGCGCGTCCAATCGATGGTCGCGCGTCGAGATCCGGATTGATCAGGGGCTCACCGAACGGCAGCCTGTCGAGGGCCGAGCTGTTTGGCCTGACCAGCGCATCGACGACGAAGGCTCGGTCACAGAGCCGACGGTCCACTTCCCCTTCGATCCGGCAGCCGACGGCGCGGTGGTCGGCGAAGTGCCCGAGCACGACAACGTCCTCCGGCAGCGCCGCCAACGAGGGCCCCGACGTTCCAGGTTGCAGCACGAGATGGAACGCCGCCCCGGTCGGCTCCGAGAACGGGCCGACGAGCCGGGTGATGCGGTCGGCGGCCAACCACTGGTAGGGATTCTGACAGGCTGCGAAGATCGCCGGAACGTTGGGGGGCAGGCTGCAATCGAATGCGGCGTCCGGGCCCGAGGCCCATCCCCGGACCGCCAGCTCCTCGTCGTCCGCGCCGTCTTCGCGTCGGTGGAGGGCTTCATCGACGGTAATTGGGTGAGCGAGGAGCGCAGCCACGCTCATCGGCGGTTGCGAGGATGCAGGCTGCCCAGTCGGCACTGCCGACCCCGCCGGCGCGCTCGACTCCACCGGTGACCCGCGGGGGAAAGCGACGCCGGCCACCACGGCGACCACGATCGCGGCGACCAGGCCAAGAGCCGGGCCGCGCCGTCCGCGGACGGCGACGACGTGACGACGATCCGCCGCCAGTCGTGCCCGGATCGAGCTCAACAGGTCCGACGGAAGCGGAGGTGACGCTGCAGCCCTGGCTTCGAACGCCGCGTTCAGTCGGTCGTCATCCCAATCGGCCGCTCGCATCGTCATCGGCCGGCAGACTCGTCGGCCCGGATTGCCGTCGCCAGCGCGCGCCGCGCCGTGAACAGCCTGGACTTCGCTGTGCCCTCCGGGACATCCAGGATCAGCGCGATCTCCGCGAGTGGCCGGCCCTCGAGGTGATGGAGGACGAGGATCGCCCGTTGGTCGATTGGCAGGGTCCCGAGCGCGGTATCCAGGACAGCCGCGTCGTCTCCCGGTGCGCCGGCCGCGCGGTCTGCGATCGCCAGGACCGTCGATGACGGAATCTCGCGGATCCGACGCCGGCTCCGCGCCCGCATCGTCTGGCGCGCGGCGTTCACCGCGACTCGCTGGAGCCACGCCTCGAACTTCTCGGGCTCGCGGAGACGCGCGAGCTGGCGCCACGCGGCCACGAACGTTTCCTGGGCGGCGTCGCGGGCGTCGGCCTCGTTGCCGAGAATCGCGCTGGTCAGTCGGTACACGGCATCCATCCGGGCGCGGACGATCGACTCGAACGCGTCGAGGTCACCGTTCCGGGCCCGGTCGATCAGCGACCGGTCGATCGCGGGTCCGATGCGCGGGTCCCTCCTGTCGCGTTCACCCATTCGATGCCGGCCGAGCCGTGTCGGTTCACTGTGACGTGCCAACACCCGTCCGACGCAACGGCGACGCGACCCGGGGCCGCCTCCGCTAGGCTCGGCGCGATGCCTTCGATCAGCGCCCGCCGCGGATCCACGCTCAACAAGGACTACGAACGTCGACCGTACTGGCACGCGACGATGCCGGCCCTGCCTTCACGCCGTGACCGGCAGCTGCCCGATACCGCGGACGTCGTCGTGATCGGTGGCGGCTACATGGGCATCAACGCGGCCCGCGTGCTCGGCGGGGCGGGTGCCAAGGTCACGCTCCTCGAGGCCGAGCACCTCGGCTTCGGCGGCTCGACCCGCAACGGCGGGATCGTCCATCCCGGCTACAAATGGGGTCCGAAGGAGCTGCTCGACCGGTACGGCGAGGACACGGGCCGCGCGCTCTACCGCGAGACGCTCGACGCCTACGATCTCGTAAAGCGCCTGATCGCCGACGAGGCGATCGACTGCGAGTTCCGCGAAACCGGCTTCCTCGACGTCGCCTGGGCACCGTCCCACGCCGACCATCTCCGGGCCGAGGTCGAGACCCTCCGCCGCTTCGGCGTCGAGGCCGAGTTCGTCCCGAAGGAGCGCCTCCACGAGGAGATCGGATCGTCGTTCTACCACGGCGGGCTGGTCTATCCGGGCAGCGGCCTGCTCCATCCGGGCAAGTATTTCGC
>JALYPW010000056.1 GCA_030856145.1 Chloroflexota bacterium
AGGGCGGTGGGACGGCCGTAGCATGGGCCAAGAAGCCGGCCGCAGCCCGATGAAGATATTCCTGAGCTACTCCTCGCAGAACCGCGCCCGGGTCGAGCCGGTCAACTTCGCGCTGGCCGCGCAGGGCCACGACGTGTTCTTCGACCGCGACGACCTGTCCGCGGGAACCGAATACGACCAAAGGATCATCGAGGCGGTGGAGGGCGCCGATCTGTTCGTCTTCATGCTGAGCCCCGCCTCGATCAGGCCGGGCAGCTACGCGCTCACCGAGCTGAGCCTGGCGCAGAAGAAGTGGACCAATCCGTCGGGGCGGGTGCTGCCGGTCGCCGTGGAGCCGGTCGCTTTCGATCACATTCCTCCCTATCTCAAGTCGGTCACCGTTCTCGAGCCGATCGGAAACCTGGCGGCGGCCGTGGTCGATGCGGTGCGTCGCCTCGCGACGGCAAGGCGAGGGCCGCGGCGAGCGGCGTTGATCGCGTCGGCCGTCGTGGTTGTCGCAGTCGCGATCGCGGCCTGGTTCTTCTCCACCGATCGCCAGAAGACGGTCGTCGCCGGCAAGGATGGCGTGGCTTCCGTGCTCGTCCCGGCCGCGACCTTCACGATGGGCGATGGCGAAGACTCGCCGTTGCGCACCGTCCATGTCGACGCCTTCTATCTCGATCGATTCGAGGTGACGACGGGGCGCTTCGGCAAGTTTCTCGAGGCGACGGGGGCGGTCAGCCAGCCCGACGGGTGGGACGAGGCCAAGTCGGCTGCGGCGCGCGAGCTGCCGGTCGTCGGCGTCGATTGGCGCGAGGCTGAGGCGTACTGTCGCTGGGCCGGCAAACGCCTGCCGACGGATTCGGAGTGGGAGCGCGCCGCCCGTGGCACGGAGGCGCGGATCTATCCCTGGGGCAACGACGCGCCCGGCGCCGAGCGTGCCCGATTCGCGACCAGCGCATCGGGCCCGTACCAGGGCGGGCTGGCGTCCGTGGGAAGCCATGCCGCCGGGCAGAGCAGCGAAGGGATTCAGGATCTCGCGGGCAACGCCAGCGAGTGGGTGGCCGACTGGTATTCGGAAAGCTTCGCGACCAGCGACGTGCGAAACCCCAAGGGGCCCGAAAGCGGGACGGGCAAGGGCATTCGCGGCGGAGGGTGGCAAGAGCCTGCTGAGCGACTCAGGTCCGCGAAGCGCTTCCATGCCACACCGGACCACCGTGCCGACGATGTCGGCTTTCGCTGCGCGCGGGACGCGGTGAAGTGATCGTGTCCCGACTCGAGGCTCGCTTCGACAAGCGAGTCCGCTTGCCGACGGCTCGCCGTCGTAAAGCACCGGCGTTGCGCCCGAGATCGACAGCGGGATCGTCCGGAAGTCGTCGAGGGAACGAAGATAGCCCCGTGAGCGGACCATGTATTCGGCTTCGGACAACTCCACCACGGAGCCGCCGGCGGCCTGGTTGGCGTTCTTCAGCGCGTCCATCACGATCGCTTGCGGGATGCCGAGGGAGCGCATCCGGTCCGGATCGAGCACGACCTGGTACTGCCTGACCATGCCGCCGATGCTGGCGACTTCGGCCACGTCCGGGACCGTCTTCAGCTCTAACTTCAGGAACCAGTCGTTGAGGGCGCGAAGCTGACCGAGATCGTGCGTTGCACTGCGGTCGACGAGCGCGTACTCGAAGATCCAGCCGACCCCTGTCGCATCGGGGCCGAGGGCGGCATTGGCGCCGGCCGGCAGTCGACTTTGAACCTGGCTCAGGTACTCGACCACCCGCGACCGTGCCCAGTAGGGGTCGGTCTTGTCGTCGAACAGGACGTAGACAAACGAGTCGCCGAAGAACGAGAGTAGCCCCGGACGGTCTTTGCGCCCGGAACACTGAGCATGGTGGTCGTCAGCGGATAGGTGACCAGATCCTCGACGATCTGCGGCGCCTGGCCTGGAAAGGGCGTTCGCACGATGACCTGGGTGTCCGACAGATCCGGCAGCGCGTCCAGCGGCGTCGTCGACACCGACCAGATCCCCGCACCGACGAGGAACACGGTGCCGATGAGCACGAGAAAGCGGTTCAGGATCGACCAGCGGATGAGGCCGGCAATCATCTCGTGACCCCGCTCGCCTGCTTCTCGACTTCGACCAGCTCATACCCCGAAGGGCCGCCTTCCTTGAACTTGAAGCGGACCGCATCCCCTTCCTTGATCTCGGGGAATGCTTTCGGAACGGTCTTCGAGAAGCCCATGGTCATGGCTGGCCACTTCACGCTGGCAACCGGTCCATGCGAGAGGGTGATCGAGTCGGGGGCGATGCGCTCGACCC
>JALYPW010000066.1 GCA_030856145.1 Chloroflexota bacterium
GGGTCGAGCCGCCCGTCCTCGCGTCGGAGCGGTCGAGTCAGCGTCGCGGCTGCCTCATCCTGGGGCACGGCGTCCAGCTCGCCGCCGAGCCACGGGGCGAGTGATCGGGCAAGCAGGCCGGCCGCCGCACTCGCCGCCCGCGCCTCCAGCTCGGGGGCCGTCTCCGTGCCGGTCAGGGGCCAGCGGTCGACCGCCACGATCGGCCCGGTGTCGAGGCCTTCGTCCATGCGCATCAGGGTCACGCCGGTCTCGGCGTCGTCGGCCAGGATCGTCGCCGGGATCGGCGTCGCGCCGCGATGCCGGGGCAGGAGCGACGGATGGAGGTTGAGCGCGCCATGGCGAAGGTCGAGCAGGGGCTTCGGGACGATCTGGCCGTAGTCGGCGAGGACGGCGAGCGCGGGACGCAGGGCGAGGATGGCGGCGATCGAGTCCGGGGCCCGCAGCCGCTCCGGGGTCAGGAGCGGAACGCCGAGGCCCTCAGCGGCCTCCGCAACCGGAGTCGGGCGGACCTCGCCCCGTCGGCCAGCCTTCCGGGCAGGGGCCGTCACGACGCCGACGAGCTCGGTCTCGGGCGCGGCGGCCAGCGCCTGGAGGACCGGGACTGCGAACGAACCCGAGCCGACGAACACGACCCGTGCCCGCGCGGACTCGCCCCCGGCGTCCGACGAGCTGCTCACGCGAGGGCCCTCGCGGCCTCCCGCGTGTGGGTCGGATGCTCGGCATGGTCGTCCGAGCCGTCGTCATCGTCATCATCGGCGCCGACCGGGATCAGCTCGTCCATCGAGCCGAGGTAATCGATGAAGAGCTTGCCGTCGAGGTGGTCCAGCTCGTGCTGGAGGGCCCGCCCGAGGAGCCCGGAGCCGGCAACCTTGATCTTCTTGCCGTTGCGGTTCTGGGCAACGACCCAGACCTTCTCGCTTCGCGTCAC
This sequence comes from Chloroflexota bacterium, assembly GCA_030856145.1. GTDB lineage: Bacteria > Chloroflexota > Limnocylindria > Limnocylindrales > CSP1-4 > CF-46. The sequence goes on from JALYPW010000066.1 coordinate 929, forward strand.
GTAGGCGTAGTAGCCCGGCAGTGACAGGCAGCCCTCGAGGTCCCGGTCATTGCCGGCGGCCCGGACGATCCGCGGGTTGATCAGCTCATAGAGCGTGGAGCGGACCTCGATGACACACGCCTGAAGCGCCTCGCCGACCTGGGGCGCGGCAAGGCCGACGCCCGGGGCGTGGCGCATCGTATCGGTCAGGTCGTCGAGCAGCCCGTGGAGGAACTTCCCGAAGCTGTCCACGGGCAGACCCTTCAGGCGCAGCCGGGGGTCACCGAGGAGGACGATCGGTCGGACGCTCATGGCCCGAGTATAGCCGGGCTCCGAGCGTGATCAGGCGCGCTCGCCCTCGGCCGGGTCGTCCTGAGCAGCCCGTTCGACCGCGTCGTCGGCGCCCTCGACGGCCACCGCCGAGCGGCTGTCGGCATCCGCGTCGTCGGACCCGTCGACCCGGCTGCGCAGGTCCGCCGCCCACGTCCGTGACTTCTCGGCGATCCGTCCGCTGGCGTCGGCAGTGGCGTCGGCGGCCTTGTGGGCGAGGGGGCCGGCCCGATCCGCCGCGACCGCGGCGAGCTCGGCGGCCTTGGCCCCGACCTGGCGGACGACGGGCGCCGCCTGGGTGGCGACCGTGTCGATCATCGACTGGAGCTGGCCGAGCATCCGCTCGGCGGCGGCCCGGGCATCCCCGCCGCCGGCCGCTTCCGCAGGCTCGGTCCAGGCGAACGTCTCGTCGGACGCGCCGCCGCCTGTGGTGCCGGCGCTCGCAGCCGGATCGGCCGCGTGGTCGCTGCCGTGGTCGTGGCCGGCGTGATCATGGTCTGCGTGGTCGTGGCCGGCGTGATCGCCTGCTGCGTCCTGCTTGTCGTTCATGGTGCCCTCCGTGTTCGTTCGAGTCTCCATTGTCGCCCGGATCGGGATGGACCGTTGTCGACGGCACCGGCGTCAAGCATTGACGCCGCGCATCAGAGCAGCGACTCGGGATCGACGTCGACGGTCCAGGGCGGCTCGAGCCCGCCGTCGAGCAGGCTCGCCGGGTCGGTTCCGCGAAGGACCACGTTCCAGCGCCAGCGATCGGCGCGCCGGGCAATGTAGGCC
>JALYPW010000079.1 GCA_030856145.1 Chloroflexota bacterium
CGGATTGCCGAGATCGAGAAGACGACCGACCACGACGTCATCGCATTCGTGAGCCAGGTTGCCGAGTCGATCGGGCCGGAGGGTCGCTATCTCCACCTCGGGCTGACGAGCAGCGACGTCGTCGACACGGCTCTCGCCCTCCAGCTCCGCGACGCCGGCGAGCTCCTCCTGCGCGACTGCGACCGCCTCCTGACGACGCTGATCGCGCGCGCACGGAGCGAGGCCGACGCCCTGATGATGGGCCGGACCCACAGTGTCCACGCCGAGCCGATCACGTTCGGGCTGAAGCTCGCCGGCTGGGCGTTCGAGGTCGATCGCGGCCGGCGCCGCCTGGCGACCGCGGTCGACGAGATCGGGACGGGCAAGATCTCGGGGCCGGTTGGGACGTACAGCCACCTCGGGCCCGACGTCGAGGCCGAGGTCCTCGCCGAGCTCGGCCTCCACGCCGATCCGGCCAGCACCCAGATCGTGCAGCGCGACCGCCATGCGGCGCTCCTGACCACGATGGCGATCCTGGGCGGCAGCCTCGAGCGCTTCGCGACCGAGGTCCGCAACCTTCAGCACACCGAGCTGGGCGAGGTCATGGAGCCGTTCAGGGCCGGCCAGAAGGGCTCGAGCGCCATGCCCCACAAGCGCAACCCGATCCTCGCCGAGCGGATCGCCGGCCTCGCCCGCCTGCTCCGCGGCTACGCCCAGACGGCCCTCGAAAACCAGCCGCTCTGGCACGAGCGCGACATCAGCCACTCGAGCGCCGAGCGGGTGATCCTGCCCGACGCGACGATCGTCCTCGACTACGCCCTCGTGAAGATGGCGGGCCTCGTCGACGGCCTTGTCGTCCGGCGCGAGCGGATGCTCGAGAACATCGAGCGCGGACTCGGGCTGCACGCCAGCAGCCGCGTCCTCGGCGCCCTCGTCGAGCGCGGCGGGATGAGCCGCGAGGCCGCCTACGCCGTCGTCCAGCGGGCTGCCCTGCGCGCGGCGGACGAGCGCTCGTCCCTGCGCGACCTGCTCGCTGTCGACGCCGACGTCGCCAAGCGGCTGAGCCTGACCGACCTCGACCACTGCTTCAACGATGCCGCCCACCTCCGCCACGTCCCCGCCGTCATCGCCCGACTCGACAGCCTGGAGGCCGAGATCCATGCCACCCGCTAACGCCTTCGCCGACTCGTTCCTGCGCTCGGGCAAGGTCCGCGACCTGTACGCCGTCGGCGCCGATCGCCTGCTCCTCGTCGCGTCGGACCGGCTCAGCGCGTTTGACGTCGTCCTTCCGACGCCGATCCCCGACAAGGGCCGGGTCCTGACCGGCGTGTCCCGATTCTGGTTCGAGAAGACCGCCGACCTGGTCCCGAACCACCTCGTCGGGGTCGCACCCGAGGACATCCCCGGCGGCCGCCCCGAGGACGCCGACGAGCTGCGCGGCCGGATGATGCTGTGTCGACGGGTGGAGCCGCTCCCGATCGAGGTGATCGTGCGCGGCTACCTCGCGGGCTCGGGCTGGAAGGACTACGGCCGGACCGGCGCCGTGTGCGGGATCTCGCTGCCGGCCGGGCTGCGCGAGAGCGAGCGCCTGCCCGAGCCGCTGTTCACGCCGTCGACGAAGGCCGAGGAGGGCCACGACGAGAACATCTCGATCGACGAGGCTGCCGAGCTCGTCGGCGAGACGGTTGTCGAGCGAGTGGCCGATCTCGCGATCGCGCTCTACCGCCGGGGCGCCGAGATCGCCGAGCCGGCCGGGGTGATTCTGGCCGACACGAAGTTCGAGTTCGGGATCGATCCCGCGAGCGGCGAGCTGCTCCTGATCGACGAGGTGATGACCCCCGACTCGTCGCGCTTCTGGGACGCCGCGGATTACGAGCCGGGCCGTTCCCAGGCGAGCTTCGACAAGCAGTACGTGCGCGACTACCTGGAGACGCTCGACTGGGACAAGACGCCACCCGGGCCGGAGCTGCCGGCCGACGTCGTGGCCGGCACCCGGGCCCGCTACGTCGAGGCGTTCGAGAGGATCACCGGCGCCAGCTTCCAGCGCTATCTCGACGACGACGTGATCGAGGCCGGCGCGTGACCGTGGACACCCGATTCGCGGTCAACGTCCGGCCAAAGGACGGGATCCTCGACCCGCAGGGCCGGGCGGTCGAGGGCAGCCTCGGCCACCTCGGGATCGACGGGGTCAGCCACGTTCGGGTCGGGCGGCGGATCGAGCTGACGGTCGCCGGCGTCGACGATACGGCGGTCCGGGCGGTCGTCGAACGGCTGGCATCGGAGCTCCTGTCGAACCCGCTGATCGAGGCCTACGAGATCGAGGTCCTCGGGGCAGCGTCGTCGATCGACTCCGGAAGCGTGCCCGGTGGCACGTCGGGCGGCACGTCGGACCCTCGTCTGGCGACACCAGAGGGTGCCTCCACATGAGCGTCCGGATCGGGGTCGTCCTGTTCCCGGGCTCCAACCGCGACATCGACGCCGTCAACGCGCTCGAGGTCGCGGGCGCCGAGCCGGTGATCCTGTGGCACGACGAGGTCGCGCTCGACGGGGTCGCCGGGATCCTGCTGCCGGGCGGCTTCGCGTACGGCGACTATCTCCGGGCAGGCGTCATTGCCCGGTTCTCGCCGGTGATGCGGGCGGTCTCCGCGTTCGCCGACGACGGCGGGCTCGTTCTCGGGATCTGCAACGGCTTCCAGGTCCTGACCGAGGCCCACCTCCTGCCCGGCGCGCTGCTCCGCAACCGCGGCCTGCGCTTCGTGTCGCGCGAGGTCCGGATCGCCGCCGAGCGGATGGACACGCCGTTCAGCCATCTCCTCGGCGCGCGCCGAGCGCTGCGGATGCCCGTCGCCCACGGCGAGGGCGCGTTCTTCGCCGACGAGGCCACGCTCGACGGGCTCGAGGCGAATGGCCAGGTCCTGTTCCGCTACGTCCGCGAGGACGGCAGCGCGGCCGGCGGCGAGGAGGATCGGGCCAATCCGAACGGCTCGCTCCGGGCGATCGCCGGCGTGCTGAACGCGGCCGGCAACGTCGCCGGGCTGATGCCCCACCCGGAGA
>JALYPW010000085.1 GCA_030856145.1 Chloroflexota bacterium
CCACGACCAGCGTCGAAATCGCGTTGATCTCGGGCGTGACCCCGAACTTGATGGCGCTGTAGATGTAGATCGGCAGGGTCGCCGAGCCGACGCCGTAGTTGAACGACGTCACGACGAGATCGTCGAACGACAGGGCAAAGGCGAGCATCGCGCCGGCGATGACCGCCGGCAGGATCAGCGGCAGCGTGACGTAGCGGAACGCTCCCCAGGCCGACGCACCGAGATCACGGGCTGCCTCCTCCAGCTTCGGGTCCATCCCCGACGCCCGCGCTCGGACGGTCACGGCCACGTACGAGATGCAGAACGTGATGTGGGCAATCGAGATCTGGCCGATCGAACCGATCGCGCCGAAGAGCTGGAAGAAGAAGATGAGGAGGCTGATCCCCATGATGATCTCGGGCGTGACCATCGGCAGCAGGAGGAGGGTCTCGGCGGCGCCGCTGCCGCGGAACCGAAGGCGGGCCAGACCGAGCCCGAGAAGCGCCCCCAGGACCGTCGCCACGATCACCGCCAGCGCGGCGACCTGGAGCGAGACGAGGAGCGCCTCGAGGAGGTCGTCGTTGGCGAAGAGGCGCGGATACCAGTCGAGGGTGAAGCCGCGCCAGATGAACGTCCGGCGCGAGTCGTTGAACGAGAAGATGATCAGGACGACGATCGGGGTGAAGAGAAACGCGTAGATCGCTACGGCGAACGCGGACAGCCACCGATTGTGTCCGCTCATGCGAACGTCTCCCGGCGCAGGGAGCGCAGCGCGAGCAGGGTCCCGCCCAGCGTCACGATCATCAGGATGAACCCGAGCGCAGCTCCGTACGGCCAGTCGCGGCCGCTCGAGAAGAGCGTCTGGACGAGCTTGGCCGCGGTCGTCGTCTGGGCGCCGCCGAGCAGGTCGGGCGTCACGTAGTCGCCGATCGCCGGGATGAACGTGAGCAGCGAGGCGGCGATGATCCCGGGCATCGTCAGCGGCAGCGTCACGTGGAGGAACGCGCCGCGGCCGCTGGCGTACAGGTCGCGGGCAGCCTGGACGAGGTTCTGGTCGAGCCGGTCGATCGAGACGAACAGGGGCAGGATCGCGAACGGCAGGAACCCATAGGTCATCCCCAGGATCACGCTGATGTCGGTGTTCAGCAGGATCAGCGGCTCGTCGATCAGGCCGATCGTCCGGAGCACGCCGTTCAGGACGCCATTGTCGCGGAGGATGATCATCCAGGCGTAGGTCCGGATCAGGTAGCTGGTCCAGAACGGGAGCATCACGAGGATCAGGAGGAGGACCTTGCGCTGGCCGCCGTAGCGCGAGATCCAGTAGGCGATCGGGTAGCCGATGGCGATCGACAGGATCGTCGTGATCAGCGCATACCGGATCGAGTTGGCGAAGGCCGGCAGGTACTCCGGCCGGGTCGCCCTGGCGTAGTTCTGGAACCCTGGCTGGTCGAGGAGGATATTGCCGGTTGCATCCCGGGTCCCGAGGCTGACCACGAAGATGATCCCGAGCGGGACCACGAAGAAGAGCGCCAGCCACACGACGCCAGGGGCGACCAGGACGGCCGCCCCGAGACGCGACGTGATGCGACTCCGACGCGAGCGGTGAACCGGCCCGAGCGGTCTGGGTTCGTGCATGGCCGAGCCGGGCGCGCCGGTCGTGGCGGTCATCGATGGATGCTGATCGGCGACCGGTCAGGCCTTGAGGGCGTTCCAGCGCTCGGTGTACTTGTCCTCGTCGAGCCCGAGCTGGAGGAGCTCGACGAGCTTGCCGAGCAGCGCGATGTCGGGGTTGACGTTGGGATCCTCGAGGAGCTCCTTGCTGATGAACTCCATCGCCGCCGCATTCGGGCCCATGTAGCCGATGTAGTCCGTGTTGGCTGCGCTGACCTTGGCGTCGAGGTTGAAGTTGATCCACATGTTGGCCGCGACCGGATGGGGCGCACCTGAGGTCACGACCATCGTGTCGGAGCCGCGGACCGCGCCCTCCGACGGGATGACGTACTTCACGTTCGGGACGTCCTCGTACATCTGGTAGACGTCGCCCGACCACGTGTGGGCGATGATCGCCTGACCGTTGATCATGGTGTTGATGTGGTCGGTCGTGTAGGTCCGGACGAGCGGCTTCTGCTCCTCGAGGAGAGCGGCCATCCTGTCGAGGTCGGCCACGTTGGTGGTGTTCGGGTCGAGCCCGAGTCGGAACGCCGCAACCGCGAAGACCTCGCGGGAATCGTCGAGCATCGCGAGCTTGCCCTTGTAGGCGCCGTGCCAGAGCGACTCCCAGCTCGTCAGATCCTCCTTGATCTTGTCGCCGTCCCAGCAGAATCCGGTCGTCCACCACATGTACGGCATCGAGTTGAGGTTGTTCGGGTCGTAGCCGGGGTTCTGCCACTGCTCCCCGAGATTCGTCGCATTCGGGATGAGCGACGGGATCAGTGGCTGGATGATCCCGTCCTTGAGGAGCGCCGGCACCTCGACCGAGGTCGGGTAGGCGACGTCGTAGCCGCCGCCCTTCCCGTCGATCCGGATCTTGGCGATCATCGTCGAGGCGTCCGGGAACTTCTCGTAGCGGACCTTGATCCCGGTCGCGTCCTCGAACTCCTTGACCGTGTTCTCGCCGATGTATGCGTCCCAGTTGTAGATGATCACTTCGCTCTCGGGCGAGGGGACCGGCGTCGGCGCGGCGCTGGCCGAGGGCGGCGGGGCGACCGAACCGGTGCCGGTCGACGGCGGCGCGACGGACGCCGGCACGG
>JALYPW010000119.1 GCA_030856145.1 Chloroflexota bacterium
CCGCGGGTTGCACCGCGCCATGGAACTCCACCTCGCCGCGCCCGATCAGCGGCAGCGCCAGATGGGCCAGCGGAGCGAGGTCTCCCGACGCTCCGACCGAACCCTGGGCCGGCACGATCGGATGGATGCCGAGCCTGAGGAACTCGAGCAGCCGATCCACGAGCTCGGGCCGGCAGCCGCTATGGCCGAGGGCGAGGGTGTTCGCTCGGAGGAGGAGCATCGCCCGGACGATCTCGGTGTCGAGAGGCGCTCCGACGCCAGCCGCATGACTCACGAGCAGGTTCACCTGGAGGCGCTCGGCATCGGCCGGTGCGATGAAACGGGTCGCAAGGGCGCCGAACCCGGTCGTCACCCCGTACACGACCTCGCCGGCTGCCACGAGCCGCTCGATCAGGTCGCGCGACTCCTGCATCCGCTCTCGGGCAGCGTCGTCGAGGGTCGCCGGCTGGCCGTGGCGGGCAACCGCCTCGACGTCGGCGATCGACAGGTCGGCCCCGGTCAGGATGATGGCGTCGGCTGGTTCGGTCACGATCCGAGGATAGTCGGCGCCGGACCGCCCGGTCCGGTCGGCGTGGGCTATGCTCCCGGCCGTGTTCGACTTCCTCAACGGGCCCGTTCGCGAGCTCGTCACCCAGATCTACGACGCGGTGGGCTACGCAGGCGTCGTCCTGTGGGTCGCGATCGAGAGCGTGATCATCCCGATCCCCTCGGAGCTGGTCCTGCCGTTCGCGGGCTTCCTCGTCGGCGCCGGGACCTCGATCGAGCCGCTAACGGGGCAGCCCTGGTCGCTCCTGCTCGCGACCCTCGCGGGCACGATCGGATCGGTCCTCGGCGCGCTCATCGCGTACGCGATCGGCTACTTCGGGGGTCGCCCGTTGCTCGAACGCTGGGGCCGCTTCCTCCGGATCACCCCGGCTGATCTCGATCGGACCGACGCGTTCTTCGCCCGACACGGAACCAAGGCCGCGTTCTTCGGTCGGCTGATCCCGGTGGTCCGCTCGCTCGTCTCGTTCGCGGCGGGGATCGCCCGGATGCCGCTCCTGCCGTTCATCGCGTTCACGACGCTCGGCTCGTTGCCGTTCGTGTTCGTCCTCGTCTTCGCCGGCACCCAGCTCGGAGCGAACTGGGAGTCGATCGGCGACGTCCTCAAGCGCTTCGAGTACGCGATCCTGGCGGTCCTCGCAGTCGCGATCATCGGGTTCGTCTGGATCCGGATCATCCGGCCGCGGCGGCGCGCACCGGGCTGACTGCTCAAGCCTGCGGCCGAACCCGCGCCTGCTCAGTCGCGCCCGACCCGCTCATCGGGCGCCCCACCGGACCGGAACGCCCGGTAGAGCAGCAGGTCATAGGCGATCTTCAGCCCGCCGGCGAGGAAGAACGGGATCGCGGTCAGCCCGCCGCTCGCGACCAGCGGCGCCGAGAGGATCGGCGAGAGGGCCGCTCCGGTCGTCCGGGCGATCCCGGTCACCCCGGCCGCCGCGGAGCGCTCGCCCGGCTCGACCACCGCCATCACGTACGACTGGCGAGTCGGCACGTCCATCTGGCTCAGGCTGAAGCGCAGGAGCAGGACCGCGATCGCGAGCCCCAGGTTCGGCATCAGCGGCACGAGGATCAGGAGGACGTTCGAGGGCAGGTGGGTGAAGACCATCGTGTTCACGAGCCCGAACCGGGCGGCGAACCGCGACGCGGACAGTGATGACACCGCCGCCAGCAGGTTCGCCCCGAAGAAGATCGAGCCGAGGATCACGGGCTCGACGCCGAACCGGAGATGGAACCAGTAGGCCATCAGGCTCTGCGGGATGAACCCCCCGCCGAACGCGTCGAGCGCGAACAGGGCTGACAGCCGGGCGACGATCCCGCGCGACCGTTGGCCCAGGCCGAGCCGGCGCGCGATCCCGTCGTCGGCCGGCGGCAGGACCGGCGCCTCGACCGCCGCACCCACCCGCCAGAAGACCGTGGCCATCGCCAGCCCGACGAGGGCATAGCCGATCACGATCGCGCGGTAGGCATCCGCGTCGGCGAAACCCCGATCGAGCAGGACCTGGCTCAGCAACCCGGCCGCCAGCGCCCCGACCGCTGTCGCGACATAGCCCGCGAGGTTGTACCAGGCGAACGTCGGTGTCCTGCGCGCGTCCGGCGTCGCCTGGCTCAGGGCCGCCTGCTCGACCGCGAGGAACGGCCCGACCTCGTTGCCGGTCGGGCTGATCACCCCGATCGTCGCGGCCAGGATCAGGAGCGGCACCCAGGCGGTGGCCGCGAACACGAGGCCCGCGGCGGCCATCAGCAGGGACCCGACGACGAGGACCCGCCGCCGACCGATCCGGTCCGCGTTCGTCGTCAGCCAGAGCGAGATCAGCGTGTCGCCGATCAGGGTCAGGGTCAGGATCGCCCCGATCGTCAGCGCGTCGAGCCCGAGCGCAGCCAGGTACAGGACGAGGACCACCGCCAGGAATCCGTACCCGAACATCCGGAGGACGCGGGTGAGGAACAGGAGGCGCCCGTCGCCGTCGAGGCCGCGGAGGCTCGCGACGAGCCCGGCGTCGATCGTCGGGGGCGGGCTCGACGGGGTCACCCCGCGAGTCTACGTGCGAGAATGCCGCCGGAGGTGGAACCACTGCGATGAGCACGACCCAGACG
>JALYPW010000160.1 GCA_030856145.1 Chloroflexota bacterium
CCGGCTCGAGTCGTACCCGCATGGCCAGGTGCGGGCCGCGACCAACCGCGGGATCGCGGCGCGGGACGTGGACGACGTGGTCGCGGCGATCGCGGCGGCCCTCGACGAGGTCTCGGTGCGCCCGCAGGTCGCCGCCGGACGTTGAGTGGCTCCGTCGGCCCGGCTGGCGCGATCCTTCCCGATCGGCGACACTCAGCGACTCCGCCGGGCCCATCTCACCCGGTCCCGCGGCGCTCCCCGACAGGCGCGGATCGGGTAGCGCCAGCCGGGCCCGAGCCCACTGATCCAGGAGAACGCATTCGTGACCGAAACGCTTCAGGACGTCGTCCTGACCCGCCCCGAAGCGGCGGCCAACGCGGGTCCGCTGGACGAGCGCTTCTACGACCTCGTCGAGGCCCGTTTCCGTCGGATCGTTGCCGACAACCCTCTGGTCGGGACGTACCTCGGCATTCACACCGAGGATCGCCGGCTGGGCAGCGGCACGCGTGACGCCGTCCTCGCCGAGCTCGACGCCGAGAAGTCCCACGTGGCCGCGATCGAGGCGATCGACGACGCCGATCTCTCGCCGGAGATCCGGCTCGAACGCGATCTCGAGCTCCACAACGGCCGCCGGGCGATCTTCGACACGGAGGAGATCCGGACGTGGGAGCGGCGCTCGACCGCGCTCGACGTCGTGGGCGACGCCCTCTTCCTGATCTTCGCCCAGGACTTCGCTCCGCTGCCCGAGCGACTCGACCTGATCGCCAGCCGGCTCGAGGCGGTCCCGACGTACCTTGCCGAGTCACGCAGCCGGGCCGTCGTGCCCCAGGTCCGCGGCTGGCAGGAGCTCGAAATCGAGTCGGCCGCCGACCTGCCCTCGTTCTTCGCCGAGATCGTGGCCTCCGGTGCGGGTCTCGCGGACGCCGAGCGGCGGCGCCTGAGCGCGGCGTCCGAAGCCGCCCGGGCAGCCATCGCCGATTACGGCGCGTGGCTGAAGGAGTCGCTGGCCAAGGGCACGGACGACTGGGCCCTCGGTCGCGAGCGCTACGACGAGCTGGTCGGCCTGCGTGCGTTCGACGGCCTCGACGCCGATGCGATCCTCGAGATCGGCGAGGACCAGCTCGAGACCCAGAAGGCGGCCCGAATCCGGGCGGCGGCCGAGGTCGACGACCGGGCCACCGAAACCGAGGTGATCGACCGCCTCAAGTCCGACCACCCGGCGACGTTCGAGGAGGCCCTCGACGCCTATCGCGACGTGATGGTCCGCTCCCGCCAGTACCTGATCGACCACGACATCGTGACGGTCCCGTCGGACGAGCGCATCGACGTCGTCCGGACGCCGGATTACCTGCGCAACGTCATCCCCTTCGCGGCCTACTTCTCGCCGCCCACGTTCGACCCGAAGCCCAAGGGCATCTACATCGTCACGCCGTCGGTCGGCGACGACCCGAACGCGATGCGCGAGCACAACTTCAGCTCGATCAGCAACACGAGCATTCACGAGGCCTATCCGGGCCACCACCTCCAGCTCCATGTCGCCAACGGCCATCCGTCCCTGACCCGGCTGATGACCGACGCACCGGAATTCGTCGAGGGCTGGGGGATGTACTCCGAGCAGATGATGCGCGAGGAAGGCTTCGACGCGGCCCCGAACTTCCGGCTGAACATGCACACCGACGCGATCTGGCGAGCCTGTCGGATTATCCTCGACGTGAAAATGCATCGGGGCGAGGTGGCGGTCGACGAGGCGATCCGGTTCCTCGTCGAGCAGACGAGCTTCGAGGAGGCCAACGCCAGGGCCGAGGTCCGGCGCTACACGTACACCCCGACCTACCAGCTCTCGTACCTGCTCGGCAAGGTCCTGCTCCTGGGCCTCCGGTCGGACGAGCAGGCGCGCCTGGGCAGTGCCTTCTCGCTGCGCGACTTCCACGACACGCTGATGAACAACGGCTCGCTCCCGATCAGCTTCCACCGCCGGATCCTCGACGAGCGGATCGCCGCCGCGACGGCCGGGAGCTGGTCCGCGGGCGGCGGCGCGGGCGCCAACCGGGCCGCTCGCGCCTGACGTGCAGGTCATCCCGTCGATCGACCTCGATCGTGGCCGCTCCCGGGTCGTGTTCTGGCCGGGCGCCTCGACCGGCGTCGGCGCGCCGACTGACCGGCCCGACCGGATTGCCGAGAACTTCGTCGAGCGCGGCGCCCGACTGATTCACCTGGTCGACTTCGAGGGCGCCCGGACCGGCCGGCCGGGCAGCCTCGAGGCGGTCGGGTCGATCGCGTCGCGGATCGCGATCCCGATCCAGATCGCCGGCGGGGTCGACACCGCCGACGGCATCCGACTCGCGTTCGCGGCCGGGGCGACGAGGGTCGTGACCTCGATGGCCATCGCGGACGACCCCGCCGCGCTCGCCGAGGGCCTCGAGGTCGCCGGCGCCTGGCTGGCGGTCGGGCTCGATCCGCGGCCGGAGCGACTGACGGCCTACCCCTGGCAGCGGGCCGGTTCCCCGACCCTTGCCGGGGTCGTCGCCGAGCTGGCCGACCAGGGTGTGTCGCGGTTCGTCCTGGCCCACGGCGGCCACGAGCCGGACCTCGCGATCCTCGGGCCACTCGCGGCCCGGTCGGACATCGACGTCCTCGTCGCCGGCGGCGTGACCGGCCTCGACGGCATCCGCCGGCTGCGCGACGCGGGAATCGCGGGCATCATCCTCGGCGAAGCCCTGCTGTCGGGGTCCATCGACTTCTCCGCCGCTCTGGAGGCCGCCGCTTGAGCACCGATCCGAACCGTCAGCGTCCACGCTCGTCGAAGAAGCGGCGGGCGACCCAGGCCGGCGTCGGCCCGACACCGGCTACG
>JALYPW010000179.1 GCA_030856145.1 Chloroflexota bacterium
TCTTCGATCCGGGCGCAGGCAACACCCGGAAAATCGGCGGAGTAGAGATTGTTGTCGGGGCCGAGAGTCGTCGGGTGACAGCCATAGTTGACGAGGGTCGCGATCGGCTGCCCCGAGAGGTCGTCGAAGCGGGCGACGGTGACGCGATCGTCGAGGGGGCCGCCGGTCGGCCGGCGGTTGGCGCCAATCCCGTCGATCGTGCCGACGCCCATCGCGGCGACCGCCTCGCGCCGCCCGGCCCACGCCTCCGCGACGGCTCCGGCAATCGCGCGTCCCACGGCCTCCTCGGCGTCCGAGGGCTCGGCGAACGCGGGCCCGCTGTGGGTGTGGGTTCCGGCGAGCTGGAGGCGGTCGCGCGGGATGCCAGTGGTCCGAAGAACCTCGGCCGCGATCTGATCCTGGAGGCGCTCCTCGATCTGGAGGAGATCGGCCATCACCAGGCCGATCGCGGTCCCATCCTCTCCCTCGGCGACCAGGACGCGGGCCCAGAGCGGGTCGTGCATGCCGGCCGCTCCGCCGATCCGCGCCTCGTAGCCGTCCATGGCAAGACCGACGGGGGGCGTGATTTCGACGGCGGCCGCGCCGATCTTCATCGCTTGTCCGTCATCGCGACGAGACCGTCTCGAGACTGACCGAGCGGCCGGTCCGGGCGGACTCGTAGGCGGCGGTCACGATCTCGACCGCGTTCCGCCCGTCCTCGCCGGTCACGACGGGCGCGCGGCCGGTCCGGACCGCGTCGACGAAGTCGGTGTACTGCCGGATGTAGCCGGCGGCCGTAGTCCCCCAGGTGGCGCTGGCAGGGGTGCCTGTCGCAGTTGGGCCCTGCGCGGGTGCTGTCTCCGGCGCCGCCCGCCCCGGGATCTGCCATTCGCGGAACGCTTCGCCGACGATCCGCACGTGGCCAATGTCCCCGTGGACGCGGATCTCGCCCGGCCGCTCCGCATCTGCCGAGGTCGTCGCCACGATCGAGCCGAGCACCCCGCTCGCGAACTGGATACTGACGATCGCGTCGTCCTCGGCCTCCATCGTGTGGGTCCGGGTCGCCGCATGCGCCGCGACCGAGCGGACTGGCCCGCCGAGCCAGCGGACGACGTCAACGAGGTGGATCGCCTGGTTCATCAGGACCCCGCCGTCGAGGTCGAGCGTGCCCCGCCAGTCGGCACTGTCGTAGTAGGACTGGGGGCGCATGTAGATGCCCTCCGCGAGGATCAGCGAGATCGTCCCGAGCGCGTCGGCAGCAACGGCCGCCTGAAGGGCCGCGATGGCTGGCTCGAACCGCCGCTGCGAGACCGTCGCCAGGGTCAGACCCTGTCGCGCCGCCGCGGCGATCACGGTGTCGGCGGCCGCGACGGTCAGGGCGATCGGCTTCTCGACCAGGACGTGCTTGCCCTTGCCGAGCGCTGCGAGCGCCTGGGACGGGTGGAGGCCCGATGGCGTGAGGATCGAGACCGCATCGATGTCGTCACGCCCGAGGAGCTCGCCGACGTCGGTCGTCCACGGCACGCCCCAGTGCTCGCCGTCCGTCCGGGCGCGCTCCACGGACGCGCTGGCCACGCCACCGAGCCGGATACCGTCGACCGCGGCGATGGCCTCGAGATGCTGGGTCGAGATCGTTCCGCACCCGAGCAGGCCGATCGTCAGCGCGTCGTTGGCGGCCGTCATCGGCGCGTCTTCGCCACCTTGGCCACCGCGGTCAGCACGTCGTCAAGGTCCGCGGTCGAACCCATCAGGGTCGGGAGGGCGAAGACCATCACCTCGTCGGCGGCGGCCCGCTCGGCGTTCGGGCAGGCGTCGGCGGGCCGACCGCCCAGGCGCTCGATCTCGTCGATGATCGCCTGGTTCCGGTTCAGCGGGACGTAGCCGGCGAAGACCGGGATGCCCTCGGCCCGCAGTGCGGCGGCGAACTCGGCCTTGGGCATTCCGCCGTCGGCCTCGCCCAGCCAGCGCCAGTGGTAGGTGTACCAGCTGTGCGCGGTCACCCCGTCCGGGACCTTGACCGGCGCAACACCGGGGATCCGGGACATGCCAGTCTCGAGATAGGCGGCTGCCGTCGTCCGCTGCGTCTGCTGCTCGGGCATCCGGCGGAGCTGGCCGAGCAGGACGGCGGCCTGGAACTCCGTCATCCGGAGGTTCCAGCCGATCCGGACGTGCTCGTACCACTCGCCGCCGCGGCGCCGGCCCACGTTCCGGTACGACCAGAGGAGCTCGTCGAGCTCGGCGTCGTCGGTCAGCATGATCCCGCCCTCGCCGGCGTTGACGGGCTTCGAAGACTGGAAGCTGAACACGCCGACGTCGCCGATCGCGCCGACCGGCCGTCCCCGCCAGGCCGCGCCGTGGGCCTGGGCGGCGTCCTCGACCACGCGCAGGCCATGGCGCCGGGCGGCCGCCATCACCCCGTCCATGTCGGCCGGCGAGCCGCCATGGTGGACCGGGACGATCGCCCGGGTCCGGGAGGTCACGGCGGCATCGATCCCGGCCGGGTCGATCAGGAGCGTCTCCGGATCCACGTCCACGAAGACCGGGATCGCGCCGAGCATCAGGGCGGCGCTGGCGGTGGCGATGAAGGTGTAGGGCGGAACGATGACCTCGTCGCCGGGCTGGACGCCCACGGCCTTGAGCGCGACCGTCAGGCCCATCGTGGCATTGACGAGGGAGACGCCGTGGCGGGCATCGTGGACGGCGGCGAACGCCGCCTCGAAGTCCTTGACGTAGGTGCCGTCGATCGAGCCCCAGATCCCGGACCGGAGGGCCGCGACGAGCAACTCCTCCTCTTCCTTGCCGAAGACCGGCCACTGCCCGATCGGCGTGGTCCGGACCGGCGTCCCGCCGTTGATCGCCAGATCGGTCGCCGCGTCGGCGGCCCGGATACCGGTCATCGCATCACTCCCGAGATCGCTGCGTCGTCGACGAACATCACCGCGTCCGGATGGTCGCGCAGGGCGGACGCCGGACAGGCGGTCGTGATCGGCCCCTCCAGCATCGCCCCGACCGCGGCCGCCTTCTGGGCGCCGGGCACCACGACCGACACCGCGCGGCTCGCCAGCAGGGCCGACATCGTCACGGTCATCGCCAGGCGGGGAACCGCCTCGAACGACGCGAACGCGCCATCGCGGACCTGCTGGTGGCGGCTCGTGTCGTCGATCTCGACCACCTTGACCGCCAGCGGGTCGTGGAAGTCGGCGACGTGTGGATCGTTGAAGGCGAGATGGCCGTTCTCGCCGACGCCGATCAGGGCCAGGTCGACCCCGCCGGCGGTCAGCAGCTCCCCATACCGAGCGCACTCCGCTTCGGGATCGCGGGCCGCCGCCGCACCGTCGAGCTTCTCAACCCGGCCGGGTCGGACCTTCGACCAGATCCGGCGATCCAGCCACTCCCCGAACGAGCGCTCGTCGCCGAGCGGGAGCCCGACGTACTCGTCAAGGTGGAAGGCCACGACTCGCCCCCAGTCGATGCCCGGCGTTGCGGCCAGCGCGTCGAGGAACTCGCCTTGAGAGGCGGCGGCGGCGAAGATCAGCCTCGCGTCGTCCTGCGTGGCGAGGATGGCGGTCAGGCGCTCGGCCACGTGGACGGCCGCGGCCGCGCCGGCCTGCGCTCGATCGGGCAGGACC
>JALYPW010000184.1 GCA_030856145.1 Chloroflexota bacterium
GTCCAGGCGCCTTCACGGCGCTGGGGTGATCGCGGTCCCTGGCGTGCTTTTCCTTCTTGCCCTTGGCCATCGGTCCTCCTCTGGCGACAGGGTAGCGCGTCGTCCGCCGGACGCGCCGGTGCTCCTGAGCTACGGCTCGATCGACGCCAAGCGTTCGCCACGGACGACCTGCTGACCAACGCGAACCTGGAGGTCGCTCAGCCGGCCCGCGCCCGACGCGACGACGACGTGCTCCATCTTCATCGCCTCGAGGGTCACGATCGGGTCGCCGGCCTCGACGACGCCGCCGATCGCGGCGTGGACCGCGATCACAGCGCCGGGCATCGGCGCGACGACGTCCGTCGGACCAGCGCCGACAAGATGGGCAGCGGCCTTACGGGCCGCCCGGTCGACATCCGGCGGCGGGGCGACCTGGAACGCGACCGACCGACCGCCGACGTCGAGATGGACCGAGTCACCGTCTCGGACCGCGGCGATCGGGGGTTCCGGAGGCGCCGTGGCCGCGGCGACCCACCGTTCCGTGCCGTCGTCGATGGCCAGCCGCGCCCGCGCCGGACCGTTCAGCCGCCAGCCGCCGGCATCGAGCAGGCGCGCCGCCTCGGCCCAAGCGGCATTCGGAGCCTCCCCGGTCGCCGCGGTCCAGATCGCGTCGAGCGTGTCGATCCTGGCCTCGCCCTCGACGACCTCGGGGCGCCGCACGAGCCAGCGGAGGAAGCGCAGGTTCGTCGTCAGGCCGAGCACGATCGTCTCGTCGAGCGCCGTGGTCAGCCGGGCGAGCGCCTCGCGGCGGGTCGCGCCATGGGCGATCACCTTGGCCAGCATCGGGTCGAACTGGCCGGTCACGGTATCGCCCTCGACGACGCCGGCATCGATCCGGACGCCGTCGCCGGCTGGCCAGCGCAGGGCGAGGATCGGGCCGGTCGCCGGCAGGAAGCCGGCCTCGGCGTCCTCGGCGTAGAGGCGGACCTCGATCGCGTGGCCACGTGGCCGGACGTCGCGCTGCCCGAACCCGAGGGGCTCACCGGTCGCGATCCGGATCTGGTCGGCGACGAGGTCGCGGCCGGTGACGAGCTCCGTGACCGGATGCTCCACCTGGAGGCGGGTGTTCATCTCCAGGAAGAAGAACGCGCCCGTGTCGTCGAGCAGGAACTCGCAGGTGCCCGCGCTCTCGTAGCCGACCTCGCGGGCGAGGGCCAGAGCGGCGTCGGTCAGTTGACGCCGGGTTGCGGGCTTCACCGCCGGCGACGGAGTCTCCTCGAGGACCTTCTGGTGGCGGCGCTGGAGCGAGCAGTCGCGCTCCCCGAGATGGACGCCGTTGCCGTGGGTGTCGAACAGGAGCTGGACCTCGACGTGGCGCGGTCCTTCCAGGAACCGTTCCAGGATGAGGCGGTCGTCGACAAATGCAGCCTTGGCCTCGCGGCGGGCGGCCGCGAGCTGGGCGGGGAGCTCAGCGGCGGCCAGGACGGTCCTCATCCCCTTGCCGCCGCCGCCGGCGGCGGGCTTGACGAGGACCGGATATCCGATCCGTTTCGCGGCCCGGATGAGCGCCGCGTCGGTCTGGTCGACGCCGTCGTACCCGGCGATCGTCGGGATGCCGAGGCGCTTCGCCAGTTTGCGGGCGGCAGCCTTGTCGCCCATCGCCCGGATCGCTACCGGCGGCGGGCCGATCCAGCAGATCCCCGCGGCGAGGACCGCCTCGGCGAAGGCGGCGCTCTCGGCGAGGAACCCGAAGCCCGGGTGGACCGCGTCGGCGCCGGCGGACAGGGCGGCCGCGACGACGGCATCGACATCGAGCAGGTCGAGGGCGGCCGGGCCGTCGGTCGGCGGGACGATCGTGACGATCCCGAGGCTGTCGCAGGTCCGGGTGATCCGAGCCGCGATCTCGCCGCGGTTGGCGACGAAGACCGTCGCGATGCCGAAGCGGGCCGGTTCCGATGGCTCGGACCCGGGCCCGAACGCGTCAATCGCGTCAATGGCGACACGCCACCTTCCGCCGACCCGCCGTCCGGGCAATCGTCCGCTCGCGATCCAGCGCTGGACCGAGCGCGTGGTGGCGCCGATCCGCCGCGCGGCCTCGCTCGGGCTCAGATCCTCAGCCATCGTGGCGCGATTGTCGCACGGGCTACGGCGCGAACGGCGGATCCAGGGGCACCCGGGTCGCCAGCATCGCGAGCGCGGCTGTACAGCCCAGGATCCCGAGCCGCATGCCGTAGCGGACCTTGACGTCGGGCGGCTCGGGATCGTGCCGGACCACATCCACGCCAGCGACCGCCTCGCAGGCCGGTGCGCCACCGGTGAAGAACACGGTCATCATTCGCCCGTCGGGATCGACCTCGACGAGGCGCGGCTCCTGCGGTCCAGCCGCGGGCACGATCCCTTCAACCTCGACGAGCGTCCAATGCCCTCCTTCGAAATCCGGGATCGGGTTG
>JALYPW010000191.1 GCA_030856145.1 Chloroflexota bacterium
GCGCGGGGGCGACGGGTCGGGGCGGCGCGGTCGCAACCGGAGCGGCTCCGGGAGCAGTCTGCTCGCCGCGGGGCCGGCCGACCGCTGCGACGTACGCCAGGGTTCGCTGGCGGAGCTCGGGCGATGGCGCGGACCGGACGACGGGCCGAATCAGGCCGGCGGCACGATGCAGCCGGGCGAGCTCCTCGGCACAATCCGGGCAGCCGGCAAGGTGCCCGGCCACGAGCGCCGCCGTCGGCGTATCGCCGGCCATCAGTCGCTCGAGGCCGTCGGGCTCGAGGGCCGCGTCCTCCAGCATGTTCCGGACGTCGTGGTGGTCCATCTCTCCCATCATCGTTCGCTTCCTTGGCGGACCGGGATCGGCACGGGCGCCACGCCCGGCCCGAGTTCCTCGACCAGGACGCCCCGGAGCCGGAGGAGTGCCCGTCGCGTTCGTGTCTTCACGGTGCCGAGCGGCCAGCCGAGCCGTTCGGCGATCTCCGACTGTGACAGTTCCTCGCGATAGGCCAGGACGATTGCCGTCCGCTCGTCCGCCGGCAACTCCGCGAGCGCATCCCGGAGGAGGCGTTGGAGTTCCATCGTCGCCAGCTCGCCCTCGGGCCCGGCTCCCGGGCTTGCCCCGCCGATCACGGTCCCGGCCGCGACAAGCCGGTCGAGCGCGGCCCCGTCCTGCTCGTCTGCGCGGGCGGCCGACGAGAGCGGGATCAGGTTCGGACGCCGGCCGGCCGCTCGGAGGCGGTCGACCGTCCGGTTGCGGGCGATCGTGTGCAGCCAGGCAGCCAGCGAGCCGAGCCTCTGGTCGAACAGCTCGGCCCGGTTCCAGAGCGCGAGGAATGTCTCCTGAACCACCTCCTCGGCGATCTGCCGATCCGTAGTCAGCCGGCTGGCCGCCGCGTGGACCGCGTCCACGTACCGATCGTAGAGTTCGCCCAGCGCGACTTCGGACCCGGCCGCGACCTCGCGGACGAGAGCTGCGTCGTCGGCACGCGGACGATCCCCGTTCATCGCTACGTCCCGGAAGCGTCGTCGGTTTCGACGCGGACGTGGAGCGGTCGGCGTTCGAACCCGCTCGAGAAGACGACGTCGGTCTCGGTCTGGAAGACGTCCTTCGTCGACTGGACGAGCCGGAGGACCCGCTCGAGGTCGCGGGTGTCGCGGGCCCGGACCTTGATCAGGTAATCAGCCTCCCCGGTGATGTGATGGCACTCCTCGATCTCGGGGATGCCCGCGAACGCAGTGGTCAGATCGTTCGACGTGGTGCCCGGCGCCTGGGTGATCCAGCTGAAGGCGAGGATGTCGAAGCCGACGGCGGCCGGATCGACGACTGCGGCATAGCCCGTGATCACGCCCCGCGCCTCGAGCTTCTTGACCCGCTCGTGGGCCGACGGCCCGCTCATCCCGACCTCGGCGCCGAGGTCGGCGTAGCCACGCCGGCCGTCGCGCTGGAGGACATCGAGGATTCGCGCGTCGTTCGTACTAATCCGTTCGGATGAGCCCATCGAGTACCTATTCGTTAGTCGGATCGGTTGTCAAGTCGCGATCTGTTAGGTATCATGATCGAACCAGACAATTCTGATCGTCGGTCCGCCGCAATCCAGCGGCGGGAGCGGGTTCGCCCGGCTCCGCGGCGATCACGCAGCGGAGGTTCCCCAATGTTCGCCATTGGACTCGGGTTCCTGGCGCTGTTCTCAGTTCTCAGCATCTTGCTGGGCAATGAGGATCCGCGTCATTCGTCGGACCCTCGAGACGACATCGGCCTGTGGATGCACTTCGGCATCCGCTGAGCCAGGCGCGCTAGCCTACCCCACGAGGTCCTGGACAATGTCCGGGGCCTCGTTTCGATTCCGGCGAGATCGTGCAGGGCAGCAGGAGGACCCATCGTGCGGTTCGAACGGCCGCGTATCCGGGCCCCGGCCCTCAGCGCCTGGGCCCGCCCTCAGCCCTCGCCGCTGGATCGATTTCGCCATCTGCCCATGGGGCGCGCGTTAGCCACGAACTCGCTGGCGAGATCGGGCCGAACGAGGCGAT
>JALYPW010000215.1 GCA_030856145.1 Chloroflexota bacterium
CCGGCTTCTTCATGAGCAGGGGTCCCACGACGTTGGTCCCGGACATGCGGAACGCCCGGAGGAGGGGGCTCCGGGCGTCCGCGGGGATCGGGGTGAAGGCGCCCCGTCACAAGCGCCCCCACACACAGGTGAGATCAGATGTTCGACTCGGCGGACGAACCGTCGAGCCTACGGAGAAAGGTAACTCTCGATCCGAACCCTCGATGTCGCATTCAATGCTTGTGACCTTGCATCCTCATGTCGAAGGCGATCGCGCTCTCGACCGGAGGGATGAGGATCCGCGCGGCAGACCGGATGATCGGGAATCGCGGGCTCCTGGACCCCCAGTGGTCAGAAGCCCGCGACGTCAGTCTCGGGGTCGGTCGCTGTCGGGAGCGTCACCAAAGTCGGGCAGGAGGTTGCATCGGCCTCTTGCCCGCATTGCAGCCGGCCTCGCCCTCAACCCATCGCGTCGGCCGTCAGGATCTCCAGGACCGCGTCGCGCAGGTCACGGGCGGTCGAGTCGCAGCGTGTCGGCCCAGGTGTCGCGGCGCGCGGGCCGATCAGGACGGTCCTCAGGCCCGGCTTGCGACCTCCGCAGGCCGCCGGATCCGCGGTCACGAACCAGGAGCCCTTGGGCGGTTCGTCGGGCAGGGTCGGGATCCGAGCCGCAAATGCCATGGCGCCGGGTTCGTCGTGCCGGGTCGTCACGAGCACGAGATCGTGGCCAGCCTCGACAAGATGACCGAGGCGGTCGACGGCATCGGAGCCGGCGACCGCGGAGCGATCGAGAAAGATCGTCGTCATGGATCCGACCGTAACCCCGGCCGGACGCCAGCCTGCCCCCACCCCGGTCCCGGGCCGTTGCAGGCGACTGGCAATGGCCCTCGTCGGTCAGGACGGCCCCGTCCCGGACATGACGACGCCGGCGCTCGTCGCGGGCCGCCGGCGTCGGAGAGTTCAGGCCCGATCAGGTGTTGGTCTGATCGACCTCACCGCGCCACGCGCCAGTGGAGGTGCCCCGCCCCTCGATGAACTCCTTGAAGCGCTCCATGTCGCCCTTGACTCGTCCCTTGACCAGGCCGAGCGCGGCACCGATGTTCTCGATCGGCCCTTCCGGATCAACGTCCAGCTGGAGCGTCACCCGGCTCTTGCCCTCGTCCAGGCGGTGGAACGTGACCACGCCGGCGTTGTGCGCGCCTTCGGTCGCCGTCCAGGCGATCCGCTGGTCGGGCTCCTGCTCGGTGATCTTTGCCTTCCAGGTCTTCTCCTTGCCCGCGACGCTGGCGACCCACTCGAGGGTCGTGTCGTCGAGCTGGCGAACGGACTTCACGCCGTCCATGAACTTCGGGAAGGTTTCGAACTGGGTCCACTGGTCGTACGCGGTCTTGACGGGGACATCGACGTCGATGGTTTCGAGGATCTCGGACATGTGCGACTCCTTTCGGGAGGGCGATGAATCGGAACGCCCACCGTGATGGTGGGCGTCCGATGGGCAGCGGAGCGCCGACTCCGCGATGAGGCGCTGGGTCAGACGGTGCCGCGACCGGACCGGCTCCCGCCGGTGACCATGCCCACGACGACGACGGTCAGGACCGCGCCGATGGTGGCGACGACGATCGAGCTGATGTCGAACGCGCCGTTGATCGCGTCGGTCTTGAAGAGAACGCTGGCCAGGAAGCCGCCGACGAGGGCGCCGACGATGCCGAGGACGATGTGACCGATAACCCCGAGGCCTTCGTCACCCTTGACGAGGAAACCGGCGAGATAGCCGGCGATCGCGCCGAGGATCAGCCAGGAGATGATGTTCATGATCGTGGACCTCCATCCCTTGGTTTGTGTCCCGCAGCCGGGAACGAGATGGATGATCCATCGGCCATACCGCCGGGGCGGCAACGGCGACGGCCTTCGACATTGCAACGGAATGTCAGCCGGATCAGGCTCCCTTGCTTGGCGCGCCGGACAGACGAATGCGGCGCCCGCCGACGCCGGGGCCGACTCGCAGGATGGCCGGAGCGGGCTTGCAGTCGGCCGCGGACCGACCCGATCCGCATGTCGCCCGCATTGCACCGCGTGAAACGAACATGAAAACGCCCCCGGATCCAAATGGATCCGGGGCGTCGAGTTGGCGCGTCAGGAAGCGCTGGGCATCGCCGACATCGCCGGGTCGGCCGACATCGCCGGGTCGGCTGACATCATCGGGTCACTTGACATCATGTCGCTGGCGACCGGTGTCGACGGGGTGACCGTCGTCGGGCTCGACGTGCCGGCCGGGGTGTTGCAGGCCAGGACAGCGCCGCCGAGCGAGGCGGCCAGGGTCAGGGCAAGCAGAATTCGCTTGAGCATGTTGGAAAGTTCCTCCGTTGTTCGGGGCGCCGGTCTGTTCCGGGCACCTCACACGCGGCTCGCTGGCCACGTCGAACTGGACCTTAGGGGCCGTTTCCGTCCGGCCGGGTGACGCTTGCCCCGAAGTCCGTTGCAGGCGTCTCGCAGCCTTGCGACAACCCCGGCTCGTGAACCGGACGAGTGCAACGACCGTGAACGAGCCGGCCCCGGTGACATCTGCCGCTGCCACCGTCGACCTGACAGGTTGTGCTCACAACGGCGGCACCTCCCCATCCCGGTGGTGTCGTCGACCAGATCAAGCACCCCCAGGTCGGCCGCACGGGACCGTTCGACCGGCCGAGCCATCCAGACAGACAGGAGTCACATCGATGTTCCGGCAGACGGCTCACCCGACCACCGAGTCCGACGTCGACGATCACTCGATGCGCCTCGTCGAATGGGCGATGGCGCTCATCGCGGTCGTCACCGCGGGGATCCTCGCCCTCGTCCGTTGACCATTCGTGCCGTCCTGTACGACGCGAACGGCCAGGACCGCGAGGTCGACCTGGTCGACGACGCGCCCAAGGTCGATAAGGATCGCCTGCTCTGGATCGACATCGACGACCGTGACCCCGACGACCTCGCCCGAGTCGGGGCCGCGATCGGCCTCGAGGGCAAGGGTCTCCGGCGCCTCGGCCGGGTGGACCCTCGGGCGCGCCTCCTGCGCCTGCCCGACCGGATCGTCCTGACCCTTGGGACCGTCGAGCCCGATGACCCCGATGCCGTCCGCCATGAGCTGGACATCGTCCTCGGCGCCAATCACATCGTCACTGTCCACGACGGGTCGCTCTCGGCAGTCGACGAGTTCCGCAAGGAGATCGCGGACGAGGAGCTCGTCGGGACGCTCGACTCGGCGTCCTTCGTCGCGGGCCTGATCGATTCGATCTTCACGGCCTATTTTCGCCAGCTCGAGGCCATCGAGCGCGACATCGATGCACTCGATGAGGTGGCCGTCCGGAACAGCGCCGACGCGAGCTTTCTCGCGACTGTCCTGACTCTTCGGCGACGAATCGCCCGCCTGCGCCGGGCCCTCACCCCGAACCGCGAGGCGCTCCTCCCCCTCGAGCACCCCGACATCGCCCTCATGTCCGACCTCGGGGCGGTCTGGCCGGGCTTCGCGCAGCGCCTGGAACGAGCCATCGACGGGGTCGAGAATGCGCGCGAGCTGCTCGTCGGGTCGTTCGACCTCTATCTCGGGCGGTCGTCGCAGCGGACGAATGACGTGATGAAGATCCTGACCCTGGTGTCGGCGATCGCCCTGCCCGGGATCGTCCTGGCCGGGGTCATGGGCATGAACTTCCAGATGCCGTTCTTCGACGACGCGAACAACTTCTTCATCGTTGCCGGGGTGATGATCGGTTTCGCGGCGGTGATCCTGGCGATCGCCCGCTGGCGATCCTGGATCTGAGGTCGGCCGGGGGCCTGGCCTGAGGCCGGGGGCCCGTCAGTCGCCCTCGTCCATGACCCGCAGCGCGAACCCGAACTCGGCGCCACCCTCGGGCCGGTTTGCCGCCCAGATCCGGCCCCCCATTGCCCGGATGAGCCGGGCGCACACGAAGAGCCCGATCCCGGCGCCAGCAGCTGCCCGGGCCGTGCCCGCCGATCGGAAGAACAGCTCGAAGAGCCGCTCCGTCTCGTCGTCGGGAAAGCCCGGCCCGTCATCGTCGATCCGGACCTGGACCTCGCTGCCGGCGGCGACCACAGCCGCTCGAACGGTCGACCCGGGTCCGCTGTACTTGGCCGCGTTGGACAGCAGGTTCCGGATCACCTGCTCCACATACGTCGGGTCGGCGGTCACCGTCGGCAGGCCCGGCTCGATCGCGATCTCGAACGTGATGCCCGGCCAGCGCGGTCGCTCGGAGTTCACGACGACCGGCAGGACCCGCTGGACGAGGACCGGCTCGGCGCCAACGTCCCCGCCCTCATCGCCAAAGCGCTGCATCGCGACCACATCCTCGACGAGGCGATGGAGCCGTTCGGACTCCACGACGATGTCGTTGAAGATCTCGCGCCGGGTCGTCTCGGCCAGCTCGCCGGGCCGAGCCAGGACCTTGGCTCCGGCATAGATCGTGGTGACGGGCGTCCGCAGCTCGTGCGACAGGACGCCGATGAACGTGTCCTGGACCGCCTGGCGCTGGCGCTGGCCGGTGACGTCTCGGAGCAGGACGATCGTCTCGTCGTGGCGATCCTCGTCCTGCGACGCGTCGGAGCCCACGGGCCACGTGCTCAGCTCGACCCAGCGGTCCTCGCCGCCGCGGACCCGGAGTTCGACCGGGCCGCCGCGCCGACTGAGCGTCGGCGCGCCGCCATCGGGGTCCTCGAGCTCTGCCAGGATGCCCTGATATGTCTGCTCCTCGACGTCCGGAAAGACGTCCTCGGCGGCTGGGTTGGCCAGCAGGATCCGTCCCTCCCGGTCGCACACGACGACCCCGTCGCCCATCGCCTTGATGACGCCATTCAGCTCGGCCGCCCGGGCGTGCTCGGCCGCGGCCAGCGCGCGAAGGCTGTCCTGGGCCTCGATCCGGTCGCGGATGTCGCGGGCGATCGCGAGGATCCGGGCCGGGGCGCCGTCGAGCGCGACCGCCTCGAAGC
>JALYPW010000244.1 GCA_030856145.1 Chloroflexota bacterium
CCGTCGCACCGCCCCGGGTCCGGCCCTTCCAGCCGAGCTCGTCGATCAGCCGGCCAGCCGAATCGCCGGCCGGGTTGCGGAACGTCGAGCCGGCCGACGGGATCCCGAGCGGCTGATGCTCGCGCCGCCAGCGCTTGATCTCGTCGAGGCGGGCCGTGATCGTCGCCGGGTCGGCGGACGCCAGCCGGAAGGTTGCCTGGAGGACCACCTCGTCGGGGTGGTGCTTCAGGCGGCTGTCGCGGTAGTGGAAGTCCAGCTCCGCGGGCGTCAAGCGGGCCTCCGTCCCGTCGCCGAGGAGGACGTCTGCGGTCTCGAGGATCCCGGCCACGTCGCCGTCATGGGCGCCGGCGTTGGCCCACACCGCGCCGCCGACGGTGCCCGGGATCGCCAGCCCGAACTCGAGCCCGGTCAGTCCCGCCTTCTGGGCCTCGGTCGCGGCCCGGGCCATGGCCTGGCCGGATTCCACGATGTAGCGATCGCCGTCGATCGTCGAGCCCTCCGCCCGGTTCTGGACGACCAGGCCGCGGATCCCGGCGTCGGCAATCACGACGTCGCTGCCCCGGCCGAGGATCGTGAGCGGGATCGACCGCGCCCTGGCGAAGCGGACGATCGCCCGCAGCTCGTGCAGGTTGTGGACGGTCGCGAACAGATCGGCCGGGCCGCCGACGCGCATCGTCGTGAACCGCCCGAGCGGCTCGTCGCGCGAGGTCTTCACCCCGATCCGGCGCTGGATCGCGGTCCCGACCGCGATCGGGTCGAACGGCGGCGTGACGGCCGCTGGACCCGTATCGGCGACCGGCGCCGACGCCGGGGTCGAACCCGGGCCCGCTCCGCTCACGAGGCTCCGCCGCGCGCGATCGCCTCGATCATGTCGCACGCCGGCATTGGCCGCCGCTCGGCGAGGGCCAGGACGAGGGCCGCGATCGCGTCGGCGGCGCCCGGCCGCCCGAACCCGCGCGAGGCGGCGGCCATCGCCACCCGGGTGGGCTCGTCGAACAGGATGTCGGCCGCCGCCAGGAGCGCCTCGGCGTCGAAGTCCTCGTCGGCCACGATCCGGGCGGCGCCGGCCCCGGCCAGGATCTCCGCGTTTGCGCCCTGGTGGCCCGCGGCATGGGGATACGGGACGATGACGGCCGGGATCCCGAGGGCGGTGACCTCGGCGACCGTGGAAGATCCGGCCCGCCCGACGACGAGATCGGTCGCGACGAGGGCCGCCAGCATCTCGTCGCGCAGGAACGGATAGGGTCGATAGCGGCCGCGGACGTCGGCGGCCAGCTGCTCGCGGGCGCTCAGCGCGGCCGCGTAGCCCGCCTCCCCGCTGACGTGGATCACGTGGACCCGCTCGACGAGCCGGGGCAACGCGGCGGCGACGGCGGCGTTGAACCGCCAAACGGCCTGCGAGCCGCCGAAGATCAGGATCGTCGGCGCGTCGGGGGGCAGATCGAGCCGGGCCCGGGCGGCGGCGCGGTCAATTGCCCCGACGTCCCGGATCGGCGTGCCGGTCACGTAGGTCGGTGTGCCCGCCGCGACGAGGGCCCTGCCCGCTGCCTCGTACGAGACCGCGAGCGCATCGGCCAGGCGGGCCGTCGCCCGGACCGCCCGGCCCGGGATCGCGTTGCCCTCCCAGAGCACGACCGGGATCCGGAGCGGAGCCGCGGCCATCAGGACCGGGACCGACACGTAGCCGCCGGTCGTCAGGATCGCGGCCGGACGCTCCGTCGCGAGGATCGCGGCCGCCTGGGGGACGGACAGCGCCAGCCGGACGGGGTCGAGGACGGCGTGGACGTTCAGCTCGACCGTCCGGAGTGAGCGCAGGGCGAGGCGGCGCACCCGGATCCCCGCGTCGCGGACGAGGTCCGCCTCGAGGCCACGATGGCCGCCGAGCCAGACGAGGTCAGGTGCGCTCGGTTGGTCGGGCCGCTCGCGGAGCGACCGTGCCACGGCGAGTGCCGGGTAGATATGCCCGCCCGTCCCGCCCCCGGCGATCAGCAGCCGCATCGTTCCATGTTCCTCGTTCGACGGTCTCGCGCGAGATCGACAGCAGGATGCCGACGGCCGCGAGACTGATGGTCAGCGACGAGCCGCCGGCGCTGATGAACGGCAGCGTGATGCCGGTCACCGGGATGAGCGCGACGACGACGCCGATGTTGATGAACGCCTGGATGCACAGCCAGGCGGTGATTCCGGCCGCGAGCAGCGCCCCGAACGTGTCGGGGGCGGCGAGCGAGACGCGGATGCCAGAGTAGGCCAGGGCGACGAACAGCACGATCACCACCCCCGCCCCGATCAGCCCGAACTCTTCGCCGATGATCGCGAAGATGTAGTCGTTGCTCGCGTTGGGCAGGAACAGCCCGCCGGCCAGGCGGCTCTCCCCGAGCCCGGCGCCGAGGATGCCGCCGAGGCCGAGCGCGAGCAGCCCCTGGATCGTGTGGAAGCCGGCCCCGAGCGGATCGGACCACGGATCGAGCCAGGTCCGGATCCGGGTCAGCTGGTAGGCCCGCAGGCCGACGCCGCCCAGCGCGGCGAGCGCCGCGAACCCGATCGCCGCGAGATGGATCAGGCTGCCGCCGGCCAGGAAGAACATGGTGACCCCGGTCAGGCCGATGACCATCGTGGTCCCGAGGTCGGGCTCCTTGAAGACGAGGGCCACGACCGGGACCACGATGACGAGGAACGGGATCGTGCCGCCCCAGAACGACGTGATCCGGGTGCCGCGCTTGGCCGCCCAGTGGGCGAGGTACACGATCATCGCGAGCTTCGCGAACTCGGCCGGGTGGACCGCCGGCAGCGGCCCGACCTTGAGCCAGCGGGCTGACCCGCCGACGACGACGTTGATGCTCGGGACGAACACGAGAACGAGGAGGACGAGCGCCGCGACGTACATCGCCACCGACACGAAGCGCAGATAGCGGTAGTCGACCTTCATCATCGCGAACATCGCGAACAATCCGAGACCGGCCCAGGCGATCTGGGGGCCGACGGTCGAGAGCGTGTCGTCGGTCGCGATGTAGGCCTTCATCGCCGAGCTCGAGTAGACCATCAGGATTCCGATCGCGGTCAGCGCGACGACGATGACGAGGATCGCGTAGTCGGCCTGGTGGCGCTCGCGTTGGAGGACCGTCGCGTTCTGGCGAGCTGGGTTGCGACCGCGCGGCCCGTCGCCCTCGACCTTCTCGAGTCGACCGGTCCCGGCCGGAGTCAGGCCGCGGACCGTGGTGCTCGCGACGGACGCCGCCCGGCTCGTGCGGCTGGCGGCGCGGGTCCGGGGCAGGCGGGCGCTCCGGGCGTCACTCATGCGGGCCTCCCTGTCCGGCGTTCGGCCGCGATGATGGCCACGGCCTCCTTGAACGCCCGACCCCGGGCGGCATAGTCCACGAACATGTCGAACGAGGCGGCCGCGGGGCTGAGCAGCACGGTTGCGGGCTCCTGTGCCCCGGCCGCGAGTTGTTCGCGGGCGATCGCGTCGGCCGCCCGGATCGCGTGCTCGAGCGAGGCCGCCTGTTCCGTGCGGACGAGGCCGGCCGCCCGGAAGCGCGCCCCGAGGTCAGGGCCACTCTCGCCGATCAGGACGGCGGCGATGGCCCGCTCGGCGGCGACCCCGGCGAGTTCGTCGAGCTCGATCCCCTTGTCGCGGCCACCGGCGATCAGGACCAGCGGCCCGTCGAATGCGCGCAGGGCCGCGATCACCGCGTCCGGCTGGGTGCCCTGGGAGTCGTTCACGAACCGGACGCCGTCGATCAGGCCGACCGACTCGAGCCGGTGCTCGACGCCGGTGAACTCGGCGGCGGCCCGACGGATCGCGTCCGGCGCAACCCCGAAGAGGAGGGCAACACTGACCGCGGCGAGCGTGTTCGAGACGTTGTGGCGGCCGGGGATCGCCAGCTCGCCGATCGGCAGGATCCGGCCGCCGGGACCGGTCGCGGCTGCTCCGCCGCCGGCCAGGGGCAGGCGGACGACGCCCGCGGCCACGATCCAGCCGTCGACCACGCCGACGCCGCCGGCCATCGGACGCTCCTGGCGATACAGGGTCGAGGGCGCGGTCCCGAGCCCGGCGTAGGCCGTCACGACCGGGTCGTCGGCGTTCAGGACGAGCGCACCGTCGGGATCGACCAGCTCGGCCAGGCGACGCTTCGCCGCCCGGTAGCCGGCGAGCGATCCGTGCCGGTCGAGATGATCCGAGGTGACGTTGGTGTAGACCGCGACCGTCGTGCCCCGCGACAGGGTCGGGAGCTGGAGCTCGCTGAGCTCGATCACGACGCGGTGCTCCGGCGTCAGCTCCGGCAGGCGCTCGACCAGCGGGATGCCGATGTTGCCGCCGAGCACGACCGGGTGCGACGGGTCGCCCGCCAGGAGCGCGGCAAGGAGGGACGAGGTCGTCGTCTTGCCCTTCGTGCCGGTGACCCCGATCGTCGGGGCCGGGCACAGGCGCAGGAACAGGGCCGGCTCCGAGATCAGGGCCGGTGTCGCGAGGTCCCCGCCCCGGCGGGCCGCGACGAGCGCCCGCAACGCCTCGCGGAGGCGCGGCTCGGTCGTCGGGTAGTCCGGGTTGATCGACGGCGAGGTCGTGACGAGCGCAGCATCCGACCATGCTGTCGCGGGATCCACGTCCGGCCCGACCAGCAGGCGGACCGCCCGCCCCTCGAGCCGGTCGATCGCGCCGCGCAGTTCCGCCTCGGGCCGGCCGTCGTAGACCGTGACCCGGGCCCCGGCATCGACGAGGAAGCGGGCCAGGGCGATCCCGCTCCGGGCGAAGCCGAGGACCGCGATCCGGCGACCGCGCAGGACACCCGCCCGAACCGCGTCCATCGTGAGCGCGTCAGGGTCGAGCGGGCCGTCGGTGTTGGCGTCGATCGGCCGGTCGGTCGTCATTGGCGCCGTCACGCCAGCTGATCGATCGAGGCGAGGAAGAGGGTGACCCCGAGCAGCCCGGCGAGAATCCCGACGATCCAGAACCGGAGGGTGATCTTCTCCTCGTCCCAGCCGGCCAGCTCGAAGTGATGGTGGAGCGGGGCCATCCGGAAGATCCGCTTGCCGCCGCTCAGCTTGAAGTAGCCGATCTGGATGATGTCCGAGGCCGTCTCGATCACGAAGATCAGCCCGATCAGGGGCAGGACGAGGATCTGGCCGGTGATGAGGGCGATGACCGCGAGGGTCGCTCCGAGCGACAGTGAGCCCGAATCGCCCATGAAGATCTGGGCGGGGTGGACGTTGAACCACAGGAACCCGAGCAGCGCCCCGATCACGAGGGCGCACAGGAATGCGAGGTTTGGCTGGGACGGGACGTTGAGCAGGGCGACGAGCAGGAACGCGACGAAGGCGAAGACGAGGGTTCCGCCGGCGAGGCCGTCAAGCCCGTCGGTGATGTTCACGCCGTTGCTCGCGGCGATGATCGCAAACGCCGCGAACAGGACGTAGATCGACGGCTCGATGTGGACGGCGCCGACGAACGGCACCGCGATCTGGTCGATCTGGTACGTCCGCTGGATCAGGAACGCCGCGGCGAACGCGAACACGACCTGCCACAGGAGCTTCTGGCGGACCTTGATCCCTTCGCCCGTCTTCGCGTTCAGGTAGTCGTCGAACGCGCCGAGCAGGCCGACCCCGGCGAGCGCGCCAAGCGGGGCGTAGATGCCGCCCTCGGGCGGCCATCGCAGGAGCAGGTACAGGGCGACGACAACGGTGATGATCAGGGCCCCGCCCATCGTCGGCGTGCCGTGCTTGACCTGGTGGCTGTCGGGGCCCTCGATCCGGATCTGCTTGGTGAAGCCGGTCGCCTGAAGGAGGCGGATGTAGGGCGGCATCATGATCACGACGATCGCGAAGGCCAGGAGCAGGCCCTGGATCAGCTCCACGGTCATCGCGCCGCCTGGGCGCGATCGGCGCCGTCGGCCGCGACCCCGACGAGCCCGACCCGGAGCTCGTCCACGAGGATGTCGAGCTCGACCCCGCGGGAGGCCTTGACCAGCACGACGTCACCGGGTCGGAGCTCGGCCAGGAGCAGGTCGCGGGCCGCGTCGCGGTCGGCCACCAGGACGATGGAATCCGGGGCCAGTCCGGCGGTCCGGGCCCCGGCCACCATTGCGCCGGCTTCGTCGCCGACCACGACCAGTCGATCGACAACCGCAGCAGCGGCCGCACCACTCCGGCGATGGCCGTCATCATGCCCGTCGCCGAGCTCGCGCATCGCCCCGAGGACCGCGATCCGACGACCCGGCATCCCGGCGAGCAGCTCGAGGGCTGCGGCCACCGAGCCCGGCGACGCGTTGTAGCTGTCGTCCACGATCGTGACCCCGCCTGCCCGGACCAGCTCGCCGCGATGGGGAGCGCTCCAGCCGGTCGCGAGGGCGGCCACGATCGCGTCGGGTCGGAGCCCGGCGGCCAGCCCGGCGGCCGCTCCGGCGAGCGCATTGTGGACGGCGAGGCGGCCGAGGGTCGGGATCCGGACCGGCCGGCGGTCACCGGCAGCGGCCAGCTCGAAGC
>JALYPW010000248.1 GCA_030856145.1 Chloroflexota bacterium
GGCCAGAGGGGCCGCAGGACGTTCCGGAGTGCGCTCCGGCGAAAGGGATTCTGATGAGCGCGACTTCAATCCGACGGCTGGCCGGGGGATCCGCCGCCCTGCTCCTGGCGGCAGCAACACTGCTTTCGGCGACCGGCGCCGCCCTCGCCGCGGTGCCCAGCGCCGACGCTGCCAGTTCGTCAGTTCCCGGCAGCTACTCAGCCGGGAACGCCGCTGGCTTCCGCGGCACGTTCCACTTCACTGACGGCAGCACGCTGGCCAAGCTCTACCTGAACCTGAAGACGACCGGCGCAGACGCCAGCGTCTACTTCACCGCCACGAGGAACGGCGCGAACGTCGCCGGAAACTGCACCCCCGGAGCCGCGTTGACGGTCTGTGCCTTCAAGTCGGTCCGCACCGACGACATGTTTGTCGTGACGTCCGCATACTCCACCTCGGCGGCCGCGGTGACCGCGAACTTCGCGTGGAGCTCGACCGGACAGACCGGCAGCGACGGCGGGACCAGCCACGGCGACAACTGGGACAACATCCCCCGAACGGCCACGCTGAGCAACGATCCGAACTACGGAGGCGGCTTCTCGGTCTCGACCGGCTCATCGATCAGCAACAGCCAGGCCGTCACGGCGTCGAACCGACAGGCGACGAAGCTCGTCGGCCTGCCGGCGGGCGTCCTCGCCTCAGTCCTGGACGGACCCGACGTCGTTGCGCCGTGCACGAGCAACGCGATCGTCGACTGCAACGCCCTGATCGGCGAGTGGTCCGAGGTCAACGTCGGCGACGGCCAGGCGTTCGGTAGCCCGTTCACCATCGTCATCACGTACTACTTGGGCACGCCGCGCGGCTTCGTCCACTCGTACCTGGACGCGAACGGCGTTCTCCAGCAGGAAACTGTCGGGTCGTGCCCCAAGCGCAACCCCGCGGCTGCGGCTCCGTGCTTCACCTGGAGCGCCAAGACGAACCAGGCGACGATCTACACCCTTCACAACGGCTCGTGGAAGGGCAACTAACCCGACCCTCGGCTCGCTGAGGCGCCTTAGCGGGCCGACAGGATCCCGTCCAGGAGACGCTGGACGAGGTCGACCCCGACCGTCACTCCCTTCGCCTCGTACAACGACAGAGCCTCCCGCAAGGGGGGCTCTGCGTCGTTCCGGCGTCCAAGCTCGATGAAGACACGGCCGAGATCCGTTGCCGTCTCGGCTTGGAGGGCAAGGTCCGTGGTCTCGCGGACGAGCGTCCACGCCTCGCTCGCGATCGTCACCGCCTCGTCGGCCGGGCCGGTCCGGGCGAGGATCCTGCCGTGGGCTGACCGCCACAGGACCTGGGCCTCGGTGTCGTCCGGATCGGCCAGGCTGCGGGCCAGGTCGACGGATCGGGCCGCGCCCTCGAGATCGCCCATCTCGAGCCGGGCATGGGCGTGGAGACCGGCGATCGTCGAGCGGAAGTAGCGCTCGCCGAACGCCTCGAGCTCGGCCAGGTCTCGCTCGAGGACCGCTGCCGCCGCCGCCGGATCGTTCGCCAGCAGATCGATCCGGGCCGACTCGGTCGAGGTCGTCGAGGCCGTGATGCTAGGCCCGAGATCGACCACCATCGAACGCCCCGTCGCCGCGAGCCCGCGCGCCTCGTCGAACGCGCCGGTCATCGCGAGCAGGAGGGCCCGGACCCCGAGGATCACGGCCTCGGATTTGTGGTCGCCGGCCACGTCGTCGCTCAGCGTCGCACACGCGGCAATCGCGTCGGGCACGGGCGTGTCGCCGTGGAGCGACAGGACCGCGTACGAGATCGAGCCGCGATTTGCAGCTCGGCTGTCACCGGTCCGGCGGGCCGACGCGATGATCCGCTGGATCGCGAGCCGGGCTTCGGAGTAGCGACCCGCCGTTCCGTGGATTGCGGCCATCAGGCGCCAGGCGAGGGTCAGGCCGGCGTCGTCGCCGGCCGCCTCGAACCAGGCGATCTGTTCTTCGGTCGCGGCGATCGCCTCGGCGGCGTGGCCGACGACCTCGGTGCCGAGATGGGTGTGGAAGTCGCGGGCCACCGCAGCGTGCCGAGCCAGGCGTTCGTCACCGATCTGGTCGGCAGCCGCCAGGGCCTCGTCGATCGCATTCCGCGAGCCGCTGAATTCGCCGTTCTCGAGGAGGACCGAGGCGAGGTCGAGCAGGAGCTGGACGCGAGTTGCCGACTCCGGGCCGAGGAGCATCGATGCACGGCGGAGGAGGTTTGCGGCCGCCGGCAGGTCACCCCGCGAAACTGCCCGCCGGCCGGCATTGCCGAGCTTCTCGGCGGCTCGCCCGGCGATCGACCGGCCGGCGTCGTCGAGCGGACCCAGCTCGGAGCGGTAGCGCACGGCCTGCTCGAGGGGGTAGCCCAGGATCTCCTCGAACTCGGTCTCCCGGCCGCGCTCGCGGTTGACCGGCTCGGCCCACTCGACGAATCGCTCGTGGAGGGTCGCCCGGGCGCGCTTGAGGAGGCTCTGGTAGGCGGCGTCACGGACGAGGATGTGGTGGAACCGGAAGGCAGGGTCCTCGGCGTCGGCGACGAGGGGATGGACGAACTGCTTGCGGTCGAGGGCGATGAGGTGATCGTCGACGGCGGGCCGGATCGCGTCCGGCACGAGCTGGGCGATGGCCGCGGCGGGGAACACGAGGCCGATGACGGCCGCCGGATCCACGACCGCCCGTTCCTGGCGGGTCAGGGCGTCGAGGCGGGCGGCGAGGAGGGCGGCGATGGTCGGGGGCACGACGACGTCACCGCCCGGGTCGCGCTCTCGGAGCATCGTCACGATCTGCTCGATGTACAGCGGGTTGCCCTCGGCAGCCGCAACAACCTTGGAGCGCGTCTCTTCGGCGAGCTCGACCCCCGCGAGGAGGCGCTCGATCATCGCGTCGACGTCGGCCGGCCCGAGCGGGGCCAGGTCGATCCGATCGCCCGACTCGGCCGCCAGCCACTCGCCGTGGACGTCGGCGATCTCCGGCCGGGCCGAACACAGGAGCAGGATCGGCGCATCGCGGACCGAGTCGACGACGTGCTCGAGGAAGTCGAGGAACGTCGCCTCGGCCGAGTGGATGTCGTCGATCAGGATCACGACCGGTCGATCCGCGGCCTGGGCCTCGAGGAGCTTGCGCGCCCCCCAGAAGAGTTCGGCGACGGGGTGCGCCGAGCTCGACAGGCCGATCGCCGAGGCGACCCGGTCGACGATCGCATCGCGTTCCGGCTCGGTGTCCGGGATCAGGGTCGCGATCCGGCCGCGGGCGATCTCCGGTGAGTCGTCCTC
>JALYPW010000257.1 GCA_030856145.1 Chloroflexota bacterium
CAATAATCGTTTGACGGGGGTCTCGATCGAGGGAAGGATGGTGCGATGCAGCGCGTCCTTGCCAGCGTCATCGCAATCGTCTTCGCGGTGTTCGTCCTCGCGTCCCCACAGGTGACGGAGGCGAAGCCGAAACGCCCGAACCCCACCCCGACGCCAACAGCGCAGCCCACGCCGAACCCGACGCCCACCGCGAGCCCGACAGCGACGCCCAGCCCGACGCCGACCACCCTCGACGGGATCGATGTCAGCTACCACCAGGGGACGATCGACTGGCCCCGGGTCGCTGCGGCCGGGAAGCGGTTTGCCTTCGTCCGCGCCAGCGCGGGAACCCTGACCGGCGACACTGCCTACGGCGCGAACTGGGGCGGGGCGCGGGCGGCGGGCCTGTCGGTGGGTTCCTATCACGCTGCAAACCCCGACGTCGCACTGAATGACGCGGCCAACGAGGCGAGCTGGTTCCTCCGGAACGCGACGATCGCGTCCGGCGACCTCCTGCCCGTGCTCGACCTCGAGGTCTCGGGCGGCCTCGACCCCGCGGCACTCACCGCCTGGGCGCAGACGTGGCTCGGGCAGGTGTCCGCGGCCACCGGCGTCCGCCCGATCATCTACACGAACGCCAACTTCTGGGCCACGTCGATGGCCGACACGGACTGGTTTGCCCGGAACGGTTACCCCGTCCTCTGGATCGCCCACTGGACGACGGCGAGCCAGCCCAACGTCCCCGCCGGCGGCTGGGGCGGCAACGGCTGGACGTTCTGGCAACACTCGAGTACCGGCACCGTGCCCGGGATCAGCGGCGCCGTGGATCTCGATCGATTCGGCGGGGCGACGTTCCCGACGACTCTCCGCGTCCCCTGACCATGGTCGTCACTCGTGGGTGACGACGTTTCAGCGGCGCATTCGCCTACCCCCGCTTCGCGAGGGACGCGAGCCACGCGTCGCGGTCGAGCGGGTTCGGGGCGGAGCGCTCGCGCCGCGGCGGGTTGTCGCCGATCGGCTGGTAGCCGCCGAAGCGCTGCTCGAGGATCCCCTCGCCCATGGTCAGACCCGGGAGCCGGTGCTGGAGGCCGCGGACGCGGGATACAGGCAGCACGGCGCCGATCGTGGACAGGCCGTTTGCCGAGAACTGGCCGGTGACGCGTCCGCCGAGCTGTCCGAGCGCCGCGACGACACCTGACGCGGTGGACGACGGCACGTCGAGCGTGAGATCCGCGAGCGGCTCGCAGACCCACGTCCCTGCCCGCTCGAGCGCGGTCATCATGACGAGCTGGGTGAGTCGTCGGTAGTCGGCCGCGGACGTGAGCGGTGAGGCGTAGCCGATCTCATTCATCGTCACCCGGCAGTCGGTGACCTGCCAGCCGGCGAGGCCCTCGGTCAGCGCCTCGCGAACGAACGCCTCCATCTGGACGGCCATCGTTTCGACCGTCTTGAACAGGTAGAGCGGGATGAGTCGCGGCTCCACCTCGTGACGGAACGCGACGCCGGAGCCGATCGGCGCGGGCTCGATCCGGAGACCCAGCGTGGCCATGAACGGGTTCGTGCTGAACGGCGAGCTCCGGCCGGTGATGTTCGTGTGGGTCCTCGCGTGGATGACCTCGTCAGCCTCGCCGACGCGGGCGGGCCGCTCGATACACACAGCCGTGGTCTCGCGGAAGCCGGCGGCGATGCCGTAGTCGCGCTCGAGCGTCGCCTGGATGACCTCCTTCTGGACCTCGCCGTAGAGCGAGACCGAGATCTCGTGGCGGTCCTCGTCCTGCCGGACGTCGATGAGCGGGTCCTGCTCGGCGAGCTGGGCGAGGGCGGCGCGGAGGGAGCCCTGCTGGTCCGGCTTCGTGGCGTAGACGACGGCCTCGAGCGTCGGACGCGGGAAGCGGGCCGTCGCCTCGACACCGGACGGCGGGTCGCCCAACGCATCACCGACCCGGACGCTGCCGAGGCCGCGGATCGTCGCCATCTCGCCGGCCGACACGTGGTCCCGGCGCGGGGCACCTGCCGGGGCAAAGACGCGGATCGATGTCGCCTTGGCGTTCCCCTCAGCGCCGACGATCACGCGCTCACGTGGACGGAGCGTGCCCGCGAACAGACGGGCGTACGCAACCCGTTCGCCCGAGGCCGTGCGCTCGATCTTGAAGACCCGGCCAGACACCGGCGCGTTGGGGTCGCCGTGCGCGCCGCCGAGGAGCTCCTCGACGCCGGCCAGCAGTTCGTCGACGCCGATCCCGAGCGCGGCAGAGCCGGAGAACACCGGATGAATGACTGCGCGGCGGGTCTGGACGGCGAGTTGTTCGCGCAGCTCCCGGCCGGACAAGGACGCCTCGTCGCCCAGGTACGCCCGGAGGATCCCCTCGTCATGCTCGGCGAGGATCTCGGTCAGCGCGGTTCGATGGGCCTGGTCGCCGACCTCGAACGGCTCCACGGTCGCGGTTCGACTGCCTGGGTCAAGGACGGTCGCCATGGCGACGACGGAGGGTGCGAGCCGGCGTTTCAGCGCCTCGACGACGCGTCCGGGGTCGGCCCCGGCGCGGTCGATCTTGTTGACGAAGATCAGCGTCGGGACGTCGAGCCGTCGGAGCGCCCGGAACAGGAGCGGAGTCTGGGGCTGGACGCCTTCGACGGCCGAGACGACGAGGATCGCCCCGTCGAGCACCGCGAGGACGCGCTCGACCTCGGCGATGAAGTCGGGATGGCCGGGCGTGTCGACGAGATTGACCGCGAGGTCGCCGACGAGGAACGAGGCGACCGCGGACCTGATCGTGATGCCGCGCTCTCGCTCGAGCTCGAGCGAATCGGTCTGGGTGGTGCCGGCGTCGACGCTGCCGACGTGATCGATCGCGCCGGCCGTGTAGAGCAGTCGCTCGCTGAGGGTGGTCTTACCGGCGTCGACGTGTGCGAGGATCCCGAGATTGAGGGTACGCATGGAGTCTCAAGCCTTCCAAGGAGGTGTTGACCTTCTGGCTGGACGTGAGTGCTCCCATGTCGCTCCCCTTCTCGGGTGTCGTGCGGACGTGTGCGGGAACAGCGTCGCACGACCGTCAAGTCGGTCCGGCGTCAGGCCGGCGCCGGCTCGACGTTGTGGCTCAGATGGACATGTCGACGACGAGGCCGCCCTCGCTCGTGGAATGCCCTGCGGGACTGTGTCCGCCTGAGCGGACTGCCAGCTCGAGGTCGTTGTCGCGTGCGAACCGGTTGGCGGTCGCCACGGCCGAGCTGGTCCGCGGCCGGACGATGACCGCCGGAGGACGGTCGTGCACGGCGCTCCACAGCCGGCGGGCCTCGTCATAGGTGTCGTCGGCCGGCGTGACGA
>JALYPW010000290.1 GCA_030856145.1 Chloroflexota bacterium
GTCCAGGATCCGCGTCCGCGTCGGTGTCCGCCGCGCCGTCGACCACGCCAGCCTCGACAACGACCCCGTCGAGCGCCTCCGCCACGTCGACCGGCGCGCCCACGGGCAGTCTGCCACCGCGATCCGAACTGGAGATCGACAATGCGGCGACGGTCGCTGCCGGTGAGGAAGCCACACGGGCGGCGATGGCCCGCGTCGACGACTCGATCCGGAAGGCCGGGCGGGACACGACCGACGCCCTCCGCGCCGCCCCAGCCGCGACAGGCATCACCCGTGACACGACGGTCAACGTGGCCGCCCAGCGGCTCGCTCGCGACCTCGCCGCGATCCCCGGCATCGAGCGCTTCGGCTCGATCCGGCTCGATGAGCTGGACCGGTCGGGGCCGCGACCACTCCGGACGATGTGGCGGATCGCCCGCAGCGAGCTGGCCGAGCGCTACGGCCAGATGACGATCGGGGAGATCGTCGATCGATACCGGAGCGGCGGCGGCCGCCCGTCTGCGTGAGCCGGTGAGCGATGGCCGAGCTGCCGGCGGCGAACCGGATGAATACGCCCGGATCCTCGACGAGAACCGGCGCTACGTCGAGGGGTTCGACCGGTCTGCGCTGACCGCGGCGCCGCTGTCCGGCCTGGCGATCCTGGCGTGCATGGACGCCCGGCTCGATGTCGAGGAGACCCTCGGCCTGCGGACCGGCGACGCCCACATCATCCGCAACGCGGGCGGCCTCGCGACCGACGACGCGATTCGCTCATTGATCGTCAGCCAACAACTGCTCGGAACCGACGAGGTCCTCGTCATCGGCCATACCGGCTGTGGCCTGGATGGCGCGGACGAGGACGCGCTCCGGGGCGAACTCGCGGCGCGAACCGGGCACCGGCTCGACCTCGCCCTGGGCTCGTTCACCGACGTCGAGGCCTCGGTCGTTGCCCAGGTCGAGCGGCTCCGGGCGCACCCGTGGGTTCGGCCGGTGCCGATCCACGGCCTGATCTTCGACGTCGCGACGGGCCGCCTCACCGAAGTGGCCTGATCAGGTCGCATGATCCGCCAGAAGGGGCCGCTGCCACGCATCGGGCCTGGCGGCGTCGGCCGCAGTTCGCTCGATCCGCGGTGCGATCCCCGGGGCGCGACGAACCGATCGAGCCCGTATCCTCGGCTCCCGAGCCACGGCAGGAGGATCGATCGGTCGTGACCGAGTCCAACGCACAGCATCCGGACCATGCCCCCGGCGCGACTCCGACGCCCGCCACAGCAGCGAACCCCGGCGCGCCGTGGTTCCGGGCCGACGGCCAGGCCAAGGCGACCGGCCAGGCGCGCTACACCGCCGATCTTGCGTTCCCCGGCCTCGCCCACGCCCGCCTGCTGCTCGCCGGCCGGGCCCACGCCCGGATCGTCCGGCTCGACACGACTCGTGCTCGGGCCCTGCCCGGCGTTCTCGCGATTCTGACCCAGGACGACGTCCCGGAGCGCCGCTACGGCTCGTTCGACTATGTGCTCGACCGGACGCTGTTCGCGCGCGACGTCGTCCGGTTCGAGGGCGAGGTCGTGGCCGCGGTCGCCGCCCTGACGCCCGAGCAGGCCGCCGCCGCCGCGGCGGCGATCGAGGTCGAGTACGAGGACCTGCCGCCCATCCTCGACGTCGAAGCTGCCCTGCGCCCGGGTTCACCCCTGGTCCACCCCGCGATCGACTCGTACGGCCACGACCCGAACATCGATCCGGCGGGCAACCTCGCCGGCCGCTCGACGATCGTCAAGGGCGACGCGACCGCGGCCATCGCCGCCGCCCCGATTGTCGTCCGCGAACGCTACGTCGCGGACATGGCCCATCCCGTCCCGATCGAGCCCCACACCGTGACCGCCGACTGGTCGGGCGACCGGGTCACGATCTTCTCGAGCACGCAGGTTCCGTTCGCGGCCCGGGCCAAGACCGCCGAGGTCCTCGAGATCCCCGAACACCGCATCCGGGTCGTCGTCAGCCATCTCGGCGGCGGCTTCGGTGGCAAGTGCGACTTCCACTTCGAGGGCCATGTGGCAGCCCTGGCGCGCGCCGCGCGACGCCCGGTCCGCCTCGTCCTCAGCCGGCACGACGAGTTCATCGCGCCCGACAAGGTGACCCACGCGATGGTCGTCGACCTCGAGTCCGGCATCGCCGAGGACGGCACGATCCTCGCCCGGAAGGCCCGGATCCTGCTCGACTGCGGGGCGTACGCCAGCGACACACCGGTTCTCGGCCAGGTCGCCGCGATGATGATCGCGGGGCCGTACCGGATCCCCGACGTGGACATCGAGGCGCTCAGCGTCTACACGAACCGGACGCCGTCGGGCTCGGTCCGGGCGCCGACCGGACCGCAGGCCTGCTGGGCCGTCGAGCAGCACCACGACGTTCTCGCGGCACGGGTCGGGCTCGACCCCGTCGTATTCCGGCGCCTCAACCTCGTGCACGATGGCGACGAGGGCCCGACCCGTCAGCACCACGAAGGCGACGGAGCGCACGACACTCTCGAGGCTGCGGTCGCCCGGATCCAGGAGGGCGCGCCGCTCGGTCCCGGTGAGGCCATCGGGCTCGCTTCGGGCTGGTGGTTCAGCGCGCCGGGTCCGTCCGGTGCGTTCGTCCGGATCGAGTCCGACGGCAGCGGCCGGATCGTCACCGGCGCCCAGGAGAACGGCACGGGCTCGGTC
>JALYPW010000320.1 GCA_030856145.1 Chloroflexota bacterium
GTCCAGGAGGACGTGGGTCCCCCCGAGCGCGTGCTCCCAGTCGGCATCCTCGAAGCGTTCGTCCTCGTCGTCGCCGAAGGCGGCCTGCATCAGGGCCCGGATGGCGGCCGTCTCGTCCGTCGTGAGCGCCTTGCTTGCCATTCGGCGAAGACGCCCTGCCACCGCCATCTTCGTCGGTTCGTCGGTCACGCCGCCGTCCACGCTCAGCTCGGCTCCGGGACATCGGTCGGCAGAGGCTCCTCGGGCAACTGCTCGCCGCCACTCGGGTCCTCGTCCGTCCCCGGAGCGAGCGTGACCGGGCCGCAGGTCCAGCTGATCGTGCCGACGAGATCGCTTCGGCGCGCTGCGTCCGGGCGCACGCCGAGAGCCAGGTTCGAGAACGAGATTGACCCGCCGCCAACGGAGTGGCCGGGCGCGAGCGTCAGGTTCGACGCTCGGTCCGAGCGGTGGATCGTCTCACCAGGCGCGGCGTTCGGGTCGATGTCAGCCGGAATCCGGGCCTGCTGGACACTGATCGAGACGTTCAGGTGGTCATTGCGCCGATTCGGGTCGGCGTAGTCGTACATATCGCCGATCGTGACGGACGGGTAGTGGAAGTCGGCCTCGTCCGACGCTCGGGCCATCCCGAACGACCCCGGGGCAACCGCGACCTGGCTGCCGTCGGCAGCCGAGCCACAGCTGGCCGGGCCGCTCGCGTCGAACGTGATCGGACTCGTGAGAACAAGATGCATCGATCCGGTCTCGTGACGGAACGTGGCGGGCCGATCTGGACCGACCGTCTGGCCGACGATCGTGCCGATGCCGGCCACGATCAGGACTAGGGCGATCGGTCGGACTCTGCGACTCCGCACGAGGACCGCGAGCCCCCCGACAAGGATCAGCGCGGCGCCGGCAAGGGTCACCATGATGCCGCTCATCGGGTGCCACAGGTACCAGTCGTAGTAGGCGCCGACCGCGGTGGCAGCGAGGAGCGTCAGCCCGAGGACCGCCAGGAGCCAGCCGGGGCGGCGCGTTCGGGTGGGAGTGCGATCAGGCTGGTTCGTCATCATGCTTACTGTATCGACGCGCAGGACTCGAAACCGTGTCATCGCGCCGATATGCGACGCACGCCTCCGCCTCCGCCTCCGCCTCCGCTCAGGACTCGACGATCAGGATCACGAGCTGGGCGGGAACTCTCCCTACCACTCACCCAGGACTGATATGGCGCCAATCGACCGGGCCATGCGACCGCCGCCCTGGCCAATGTGAGCGTCGTGAGCGTGGCGCCGGCGGATGAAGCGTCCTCGCGACCCACACCGAACTCACGAGGCGCCCGGGCAGTCCACCCACGACTCGTTGACGAAGTTCGGCGTCCAGCCAGGCGGCAAGGACCGCCCGAGCGAGGGACCAGGCGGCGCACTGGCTCAGTCTCGGCCTCAGGCTCTTGCCATGGGGATCGCGCCGGTGCATCATCCGGCCATGGTCGAGTACGGCAACGGCGTTGGGACGGCGACCGGGGTCGCCGGCGGTGGTTCTGGCGGTGGTGGCCAGATGGACGCGGGGGTCGCCCTCGGGCAGTTCGTCGACAACGCCGCGTACACGATCTCGACGATGCCGCCGATGCAACTCGCACTGCTCGTCGTGATCGTGATCGTCGGCTTCGTGATCCTCAAGCGGGCGTTCTGAGCATCCGCGACGCGGAGGCGACGCGCACCGCGGTCATCACCGCCCACTTCGCGGCGATCGGCCACGACGAGGATGCCGCGGGCCGGATCTACGCCGACGATGCCATCCTCGAGTATCCGCAGAGCAACGAACGGATCCAGGGCAAGGCCGCCATCGTTGCGTCGCGCAAGGCGTACCCGGGTCGGCCCGCCTCGTTCGAGGTCGTCCGCGTTGTGGGAACCGGAGAAGAACGGGCGATCGAGCTGATTCTTCGGTTCGACGAGGCCGAGCCGCACCCGGTCGTGGCCATGCTCGACTTTCGTGACGATCGGGTGACCCGGGAACGGATCTACATCGCCGAGCCGTGGGAGGCGCCTGCGTACCGGCGTGCGTGGGCCGAACCGATCGAGCCCGAGACCTGAGGTCCTTCAGCAGCCCGTCGCGATCGCCCGGCCGCGCGTCAGCGCGGAGTCGCTTTCCGGAAGTGGACCAGGTCCGTGCCGAGGTGCGGTTCGCGACGCGTCTCGCGATAACCGTAGCGCTCGTACATCGCGATGTTCGTCGTGTAGCGCTCGTTCGTGAGCAGTCCGAGCTCGGGCAAGTCCCGGCGGCGAGCCTCATCGTCGGCGAAGGCGAGCAGCCGCCGGCCGAGTCCCCTGCCCTGCCACGCAGGCTCGACCGCGACGTTGTCAATCCAGAGATGGCCCGGTCGTACGATCAGCTCGAGGACGGCGGCGAGGACACCGCCAGGCGTCTCGAGCACCCAGACCTCGTGGTCCCTCACCGCGGCGTCGTAGTCGGTGAGCATCGGCATCGGCGTCCGACCGAGGAGCGGCTCGTAGTGAACGTAGGCGGCATGGACGAGTTGGCGGACGGCGTCGGCGTCGGTCGCGAAGGCGCGGCGGATCAGCAACTCCGGCGTCACGGGGCGGTCGTCAGGCATGGAATGCCTCCAGCGCCGCCCGCTCGTCGTCGATCTCGTCCCGGTCGCGGGCCGCGATCGGCTCGTACTCCTCGACCTCGATCCGACCGTCGCGAAGAGACCACGCGGCGACCACCCGGCCGTCGACGAGGACCGTCCCGACCGAGAACGGATTCTTCGACGTGAAGACCCGGGCCCGGTGCTCCTCGGGCAGGATCCCGGTTCGCCGGGCATGCACCAGGAGCGTCGCCTCCCAGTGAGGCAGGAAGCGGACCGGAGCGTGGGTGTCGGCGTCGGGCAACGGAGCACCCGGAATGTCGATCAGCTCGCGACCGGCCGCGTCGCGGTAGCGAACCAGGTCGAGGCCTTCGCCGCCACGCCGCGCCGCGGTCACGGAGATCCCAGCCCACGACGCGATGTCCTTCCACGCGGCCGGTCCGAAGCCGCGGAGGTAGGCTCGGACGATATGGGCCAGGCCCTCATCCTCGGTCGCGTCCTCCGGGC
The DNA here is from genome assembly GCA_030856145.1 of Chloroflexota bacterium. Lineage (GTDB taxonomy): Bacteria > Chloroflexota > Limnocylindria > Limnocylindrales > CSP1-4 > CF-46. Next base: position 3,071 of record JALYPW010000320.1, read on the forward strand.
CGACCCACGTCTCAGCGAGGCCCAGGCGGTCCGCCCGGCGACGCGCCCACGTACCCGACGGGGGGACGCGGACGAGATCGACCCATAGCCCGGCAGTGCCCAGGAACCCGGTCACGAGCCCGTCGAGCTCCTTGACCGTCTTCGGACCGTCCGCAAGGCCGGCCCGGGTCCGGTCGGCCGCCTCGATCATCGCCGCCTCGTCGCCGCTGCCGGGGATCCGGAGGGCCCACGTCCGGCGCGCCGTGCGCACGCCCAGGGCATAGCGCCAGAATTCGCACCGCGAGACCATATGGATCGTCGTCCGAAGGAGCGTCGCCTGGATGATCGTGCGCTCGTCGAGGGCAGCGGTCAGGTCGTCGCGCCGGAAGCCGGCGAGCCGCGTCCACAGCCCCACGTAGCCGGATGGCGCGTACTGCGTCTGGAGCCCGCCAACCTGTTCGATCGCCGCCTCGATCGACAGGGGCGACCGCTCGAGGAGCAGCTGGCGGGCAAGGAGCGCACGGTTCAGGCTGCGCGGGCTGAGGGTGGGCTCGGTCACATGGTCATTCTGCCCGGCCCGTGCGGGTCGGACGCGGTAGGCTCCGGGGGTGACCGACACCACGTTCTCGATCGCCGGCCAGGTGGCCCTCATCACGGGCGCGACCGGCGGAATCGGCGCGGACCTGGCGGCGGCGTTCGCGACCGCCGGAGCGCGCGTCGCGGTTGCCGGCCGCCGGACCGACGCGGCCGAGAGGATCGCCGCCCGGATTCGGGACGGCGGCGGAGACGCACGGGCGATCGAGCTGGATCTCACGACTGTCGCGTCGATCGAGCGCGGCGTGGCCGCCACGATCGACGCCTTCGGCCGCCTCGACATCCTCGTCAACAACGCCGGGCTGGGCACGAACCACGACGCGATCGACGCGACCGAGGAGGAGTGGGACGAGCTCTTCGCGGTGAACGTCCGCGGGCTCTTCTTCGCCTCTCAGGCGGCCGCCCGGAGGATGCTGCCGCAGGGCTCGGGCCGGATCATCAACATGGCCTCCCAGGCCGGGCTGGTCGGCATCCGCCGTCACGCCGCCTACTCGGCGAGCAAGGCCGCGGTGATCGGGCTGACGAAGGTCCTCGCGTTGGAGTGGTCGCCGCACGGGGTGACCGTCAACGCCGTCGCTCCGACGTGGACGTACACGCCGGGGACCGCCGAACGCCTCGACGACCCGGAGTTCCTCGCTTCGGTCCTCGCCCGGATCCCGGCGGGCCGCGTCGCGACGACCGACGAGATCGCATGTGCGTTCCTGTACCTCGCCTCACCGGCGGCGGCGATGGTCACCGGCACGGTCCTGACGATCGACGGAGGCTGGACGGCCCAGTAGGAACGGTCACGCCGGCGTCCAGGCTGACCCGGGCGCGATCAGGGTTCCCCCGACTGGCCGGCCGTTGTGCAGGACGAGCACGATCAGGTCGAGCCGACCGAGGACGGCGGGGTCGTCCGTCGGGTCGCCATCGACCACGACGACGTCAGCGAGCAGGCCGGGCTCGATCGCTCCGACCGCCGATTCGATCCCGAGCGCGAGCGCCCCGCCGTACGTGGCCGCCGCCACCGCCGCTTCGCGGGTCAATCCATGCTCGACAAGCCTGCCGAGCTCGCGCCCGGCACCGTCCGCGGTCACTCCGTCGGAGCCGAGCGCGATCACGACTCCGGCGGCCCGCGCCGCGTCGAGCGTCCGCTGGGCGTGCTCGAGGTTCTCAACCCCCTGGGCCTCGAGCTCCGGAGTCCAGGCGTCGGACTCCGCCACGTGATGGAGGAAATCGAGAGTCGGGACGAGGACGGTGCCGTGCTCCGCCATTCCGGCGAGGAGGTCCGGCCGCTCGTGGAGGTGGAAGCCGTGCTCGACCGTGTCGATCCCGGCTTCGATCGCGAGGGCCGTCCCGGCTAGCCCCTCGGCGTGGGCTGCCGTCCGGTAGGTCTGTCTATGGGCCTCGTCCGTGAAGGCCGCCATCTCGTCGGCGGTGACCTGGCTCGGGTGCGGATTCTCGAGCTCGACCGAGCGGGCCCCCGTGCTCATGATCTTCACGAAGTCCGCGCCGGCCCGGATCTGCTCGCGGACCGCCCGCCGGATGTCGTCGGGCCCGTCGGCCTCGCGATACATGCCCGGAAAGAACCGGGCGCCGGGCGCGGTCGCCGACACGATCCGGCCCGAAAGGAGCATGCGCGGTGCGTCGAACGCTCCGTGGCGGACGGCTTGGCGCGCCTCGAGCAGGACGTCGCCGTGGGCGCCCACGTCCCGGATCGTGGTCACGCCGCGGGCGAGCAGATCGCGCAGCGTCCGCCCGACGAGATGGCCGAGAACTCCCGGATGGAGCGGCTCGGCACCCTTGGCCAGCTGCGGCCCGCGGCCCGCATCGTCGAGCATCGAGACGTGGATGTGGGCATCGATCAGGCCCGCCACGACCGTCGACCCGCTGACGTCGATGCGGCGGGCGCCGTCGGGCAGCCCGTCGTCCGGCCCGGCCAGACCTGCGATCCGCCCGTCACGGATCAGCACGGTGAGCGGCTCCCGGGATCGCCGCCCGGCCCGGTCGACGACGTGGCCGCCAACGAGCGCCCTGACACCCGGCTCCGGCGGTTGGTCGGCGAGGAACGCTGGCAGGCGGGCGACATCCACGACCCCATCGTAAAGGCGGGCCGCCCCCTTCATCCAGCCGATTGCCCGGCCGTTGGTCAGGCGAATTCGGGAGCAATGGCCCACGTCGGCGGGGTGGGCTTCGGCTCATCGTGGACGGGAACGTCCACAAGGAGCCTCCATGTCCAGCCAACCTGCCCGACCCGTTCGTCGCGAGCGACGAGCCGCGACGCTCGCAGCCCGCCGCGAACAGGGACGAACACCGGCGCAGCGAGGACGCCGATTCGGGATCGGGGCGATGACCGTCGTCGCGCTGATCGCGGGAATGGTGATCGTCGCTGCCGCGCTCGTCCTGAACCGGCCGACCCCGCCGGACCTGACGATCGTGCGGGCAACGGCTCCCGCCGGGATCCCGACGTCGGGCAGGACGCTCGGCGCCGCGGGCGCGCCCGTCGTCATCGACCTGTACGAGGACTTCCAGTGTCCGGCATGCGCCCGCTGGGGCGAGAACGTCCTGCCGGGCCTCGTCGCGAACGAACTCGCGTCGGGAACGGTCAAGATCGCCTTCCATGGGTTCGCGTTCCTTGGACCCGAGTCGAAGTGGGCCGAGCAGGCCGCCTGGGCTGCCGAGAAGCAGGACCGGTTCTGGGACATGTGGGCGACGCTGTACGCGAACCAGGGTCTCCGCGAGAATGCCGGCGCGTTCGAACGCGACCGGCTGATCGCGATGGCCGACGTCCTCGGCCTTGATCCGGTCCGGTTCGTGGCCGATCTCGATG
>JALYPW010000345.1 GCA_030856145.1 Chloroflexota bacterium
GGTGTACGGAGGCGATCGAGTCGACGATGCTGACGATCACCGCGCTGCGTCGGATCGGCGACGATGCCGAGGCCGCAGCCGCCGAGCCCGGGAGCGACGCCTGGCCGCGCCTGCGCGTCCGGATCGAGAGCTGGCACCGCCGGCCGGTCGTGATGTCGCCGCTGACCGGGATCGCGATGAGCTTCGCGCTCGTCGCGGTGCTCGTCCTGCCGGTTCGCCTCGGCGGGAGGCTGCTCGGCGCGGTTGCCACGCCCCGCCCGGCGCCGGCCGCGACCGCCTCGTTCACCGACCGCCGGATCGAAGCGGCCTATATCGCGGCTGTCCGTCAGGGCAGCCCGGGGCCCGCTGAAGCCCTCGCGGCCAACGCGGCGGCAAGCAGCTATCCCCGGATCTACCCCGACAACTATCGACCGACGCGGAAGGAGGTGGGCCCGGCCGAGCCGGCAGGACGGCCGCCGGAAGCCATTTGACAGGGTCCTGCCCCGTGGCCATAGTACCCGGAGCGCAGGAGCCAAACGCTCACCGTGTGCTCGCGCGTTCCCCTTGATCGACCAACCCCGGCTGGCGCTGCCTGATCGGATGTGGCGACGAGAGGATCCGTGGCCACGAAACGCGGCAGTCTGCGACCAGCGGTGTGGGGAGACACACACAGTGGAGGAGTCTAGATGCGGAAACGTTTGATCGGCCTGTTCGCCAGCACGATGGTCGTGTTCGCGGCATGCCAGGGCGCGGCAAGCCCCTCGGCGAGCACCCCGGGAGCCTCAGCCCCGACGACGTCGTCGGCTGCCCCCGGTGCCTCGGCTTCGGCCCCGGCCCCCTCAGCCTCGGCCGCGGCCGAGGCGCCAAAACTGTTCGACACGGCCTACAAGCTGGAGGACGGCACCGATGGCGGAACGATCATCATCGGTGACTGGCAGGAAGCCAACCAGTTCAACCCGTATTACGCGGGTCAAGTCACCGAGGCCAACGTCGCGTCCGCTGCGTGGGCCGGCCTGGTTATCTTTACGCACGACTACAAGTACGCGCCGGACCTCGCCACCGAGGTTCCGACGACCGAAAACGGCGGCGTGAAGGCACCCGGCGATGGCGGCGACGCGATGACCGTCACCTGGAAGCTGCGCGACGGCCTGAAGTGGTCGGATGGCGAGCCACTGACCTGTGATGACTTCAAGTACCTCGCCGAGTGGACCCTCGACAAGGACAACGTCGGCGTCATCACCGCGGGGTATGAGGACCTCAAGGGCGGCGCCGAGGGCGTCGAGTGCAAGTCGGACACCGAGATGGTCCTGCACTTCAGCAAGATCTACGAGGGCTACATCACGATGATGGGAGCCCCCTTCCCCCGCCACTTCCTGTCCAAGATTCCGATCAAGGATCAGGTCGCGGGCAAGGGCTTCCGGGCTGACGAGATCTCCAAGATGCCGGTCAGCGGCGCGTTCAAGTTCGACACGGTCACGGCCGGTGCCGAGCTGCGCCTGGTCAAGAACCCGAACTACCTCAGCTTCTCGACCAAAAAGCCGGCCCACCTCGATACCCTCATCTTCAAGTGGTACGGCGACGCCGACGCGATGATCGCCGGCTACAAGGCCAATGAGGTCGACTTCGCGACCGACCTCCAGGACTCCGACATCCCGAAGGTCCAGGATCTCGGCGACCAGGTCTCCGCGATTCCGGCCCTGCTCTATGAGTTCCTTCGCCCGAACTGGTCGGCGGAGGCGTGCTCGAAGAACCCCGTGGTCGCCGACCGTGGGACGGGCTGCCCGATGGCCGACCCGGCGATGCGCGAGGCCGTTGCCTTCGCGATCGACAAGGCCGAGATCAACACCCGGCTCCTGGGCGGCACCGTCCAGATTGCCAACACGAACATCTCCCCCGGCGCGTGGTTCTTCGCGGACCAGGCTCCGGCGACCTTCGATCCCGAGAAGGCCAAGTCGATCCTCGAGGCGGCCGGCTGGGTCGCGGGTGCGGACGGGATCCGCGCCAAGGGCGGCCTGAAGGCCAAGATCGAGCTCTGCACCACCACCCGCCAGGTCCGTCAGGATACGCTCGCGCTCATCGCGGGCTGGCTGAAGGAAGTCGGGATCGAGGGCGTGCCGAACCCGGTCGACGCGGCCAACATCTTCGCCGACTACAACGAGGCGACCGCGGAAACTCCGTGCGCGCTCTCGAAGAGCAACTTCGACCTCGCGGAGCACGCCTTCTCGAGCTCGATCGATCCGCTCGGCAACTACTTCAGCTATCACAGCAGCCAGTTCGAGCCAGATGGCGCGAACGACGCTCAGGTGAAGGACACCGCGATCGACGCGGCCCTGGACACGGTCAAGAACTCCGTTGACTTCACGGTCATCAAGGACGCCATGGCCGAGTTCCAGAAGGTCTACGTCGAGAAGACGGTCGAGATCCCGCTGTACTACCGGAAGAACGTCGAGCTGGCCGGGCCCAAGCTCGGAAACTTCTTCGCGAACCCGACCCAGGCCGGCCCGACGTGGAACGCCGTCGACTGGTACGTCAAGGGCTAGTTTGAACCGACGCCC
>JALYPW010000357.1 GCA_030856145.1 Chloroflexota bacterium
GGCCGGGTTCACCATCGCCTGCGCCCTGGACCCGACGGCCGCTGATGCGGCCACGGAATGGGATCGACTCGAACGCAAGCTGGCGGCTGGGAATGACAACCCCATTTGGCCCCACCGTAATGACCAGATCTGGCCCCACCCGATGGTCGTGATCAGCTCCCCCTGGCGCCTCCTTTCTTCGCCCGGTGACCCGCAGCCGATACGACTCGGAGCCGGTCTCGAGGATGTGTGCCCGGAAGGTCAGGCGGTCGACGACAGCCGCGGCGAGGCGAGCATCGGTGAACGTCTGGCCCCACTCAGAGAACGGCGCATTCGAGGCGACGGCGACCGACGCCCGTTCCTCGCGCTCGGTCAGGACCTGGAACAGCAGCTCGGCCCCACGTGGGTCGAGGTGGACGTAGTTGAGCTCGTCGAGGAGCAGCAGGTCGAGCCGGCCATAGCGCGCGACGACGCGCGACAGGGTCCGCTCATCGGCCGCCTCGGCGAGCTCATTGACGAGGCCCGCCGTCGTGACATAGCGGACTCGCCGACCCTGCTCGCAGGCGGCCAGCCCGAGCTCGATCAGGAGGTGTGTCTTGCCGGTCCCGCTGTCGCCCAGCAGGACGACCGGCTCGGAGGCATCGATCCAGGCGCCGGTCTCCAGGGCAGCCAGGGTCGCCGGGTTGATCGAGGGCGCCGCGCCCAGGTCGAACTCGGCCAGGCGCTTGAGTCGCGGGAAGCGGGCCTCGATGATGCGCCGCTCCCGGCGTCGAGCTTCACGGTCGTCGAGCTCGGCGCTGAAGACCTCGGCGAGGTAGCCGAGGTGGGTGACCCGGTCCCGGACGGCCGCCTCGGCAAGCGGTATCGCCACCGTCCGAACGGTCGGCAGGCGGAGCGTCCGGCAGGCCGCCTCGATGGTGAGGGCTGCCGCCTGCTCGGTGAGGGGGGCGTTCACGACGCGGCCTCGCCCAGGAGCGCGTCGTAGCCGGCGAGCCCCGGCGCCGGCCGGTCGAACCGGCGGACGGCCGACCGCTCCACGACGGCCCCGGTCGGACCCCGCCCGGCGGCGATCCGGCGGGCCTCGATGGCGACCAGCCCGGCGTCAAGCGAGCCGATCCGGTCGATCGCGTCGAGGGCGGCGTGGACGGCCACGAACGGGAGCGTCCGATGGAGGAGCAGGACGTCGATCAGGACGCGCGTCCCGGCGGCATCGCCGAGCCGGCGCCGGGCCCGTCGCCAGAACCGCTCGTGGGCGGCGCTGAACAGGCCCGACGCCCGCGCCCGCTCGAGCGGGATCGAGCCCGGGAAGGCGCCCGGCCGGCGGGTCAGCAGCTCGAGGTAGTGATCGAGGACGAGGACCTGGGCGCCCTTGCGCAGGCTCCGCTCGTGGACGGCCACCACCCGCCCGGCGGCGAGGACCGTGATCGAGCGGCCGCCGAGCCGGACATCGAGGCGCCGCCCGGCAAATCGGACCGGGACCGAGTAGTGCGAGCCGCGGACGGCGATGCGGGCCTTGCGATCGACCTTCGGGTCGAGCGCGGCGGTCGGGTCGAACACCTCGACCGGCAGCGGCCGCAGGGACGACTGCTCGACCTCCGCCATCGCCCCGACCGTGGCCAGCCGTCCGTCGACGTGGCGCGTCTCGTCGGCTCGATCGGCCGCCAGCAGGAGCTCGTTGAACGCGGCGAGCGAGGCGACCCTCGGGACCGGGACGAGATGGCGCCGGCGGAAGCGGCCGACCTCGCCCTCCACGCCACCCTTCTCATGGGCCCCGGCCTCGCCCGGCTCGCAGAAGAACGAGTCGAAGCCATAGTGGGAGCGCAGCGCGATGAACCGGTCGGTCTCGACCCGGTCGCGCCCCTTCAGGACCCGGCTGACCGCCGGGGTGAGGTTGTCATAACGGATCCGGCCGGGCACACCGCCGAGCCGGGCGAAGGCGAGGACATGGCCCTCGAGGAGCGCCTCCTGGCCCTCCGAGGCGAAGGCGACGTGGACGGCGCGGGCCGAGTGGGACAGGCGCAGGTGGAAGATGTCGACCTTCACCGCCAGACCCGCGATGACGATCGTCGCCTCGCCGAAGTCGACCTCCGCCTCGTCGCCCGGCGGGTGGGCCTGGGGCACGGTCACGAGACGTGTGCCCGACTCCAGCTCGGCCTTGATCTCGGCCACGATCGCCCGGACCGTCGACTCGGCGACGAGGGCACCTTGCTCATCGACGAGCCGCTGCCAGACCCGTCGGGCGGTGTGGCGCTGCTTGCGCGGGGCGGTCAGATCGTCCGTCAGCCAGGCCCGGATCGTCGGCACGTGAGCCCCCAGTGCCGGGGCCGCCCGGGTCGCCATCCGGCGCGGCGGCGGCAGCGCCGCGACGAGCGCCTGG
>JALYPW010000360.1 GCA_030856145.1 Chloroflexota bacterium
GTCCAGGACCGCGACAACGCCCGCGAGGTCGCCGTCGGCGGTCCGCGCTTGCTCGCCGACCTCGGCCTCGAGCCCCTTCCCGCCGCGGCCGAGTGGGACCGCGAGGGCCGGACGGTCCTCCACGTCATCGTCGACGGCCGGGTCGCCGGCGTGGTCGGGGTCGAGGACGAGATCCGAGCGGAGTCGAAGGAGGCGATCGACGCCCTCCACGCGCTCGGCGTCCGGGTCGCGATGATCACCGGCGACAGCCAGGCCGTGGCCGACTCGGTCGCCCGGCGGCTCGGCATCGACGAGGTCGCGGCCCAGGTCCTGCCGGCCGACAAGGCAGCCGCCGTGACGCGGTTCCAGGAGGGTGGCCGCAAGGTCGCGATGGTCGGCGACGGCGTGAACGACGCGCCCGCCCTGGCCACCGCCGATGTCGGCATCGCGATCGGCGCGGGTACGGATGTGGCCGTCGAGTCGGCGGGCATCGTGCTCGTCCGAAGCGATCCGCGCGACGTGGTCGGGGCGATCGAGCTGTCCCGGGCCACATACGCCAAGATGATCCAGAACCTCATCTGGGCGACCGGCTACAACCTCGTTGCGATCCCGGTCGCGGCCGGCCTCTTCGTTCCGTGGGGCCTCGACCTGCCGATGGCCGTCGGGGCCATTGCGATGAGCGTCTCGACGATCGTCGTCGCGGCCAATGCCCAGCTCCTGCGGCGCCTCCAATTGCGCCGCGACGAACCGGCCGGTCCCCTCCGGCCGGCCACCGCCTGACTGTCACTGGAGACACGCCGATGAGTGGAACCCGACCCGAGCGCGTGCTCGATCCCGTCTGCGCCATGACCGTGGACGTCGCCACGGCCGAGGCGGCTGGCCGAACCCTCGAGTACGAGGGCAGGACTTACGCCTTCTGTCGGGACGGCTGCCGACGGGCGTTCAACGAGGAGCCGGCAACGTACGCCGCCAAGGCCGAGCAGGCCCACGCGATCAGCGTCCCCCAGGCGACGGGCCTGCCGGTCATCGACGAGGGCATGCGCCTCTGGTACGAGAGCTGCTCGTGCTGCCTGTCCGATGCCTTCCCCGACGTCAAGGCCGCCCTCGACGCCGAGCGGGCCGCCGCCGCCGCGGCGCCGGTCGGCGCCGGCATTTGCGAGATCGCCGAGGCAGCCGAGTCTCCGTCCCAGGTCCCAGCCGGGACCTGACCCGGCGCGAGCGGCCAGGGACGCGAACCAACCGCACCGCGCGACCGGGCCAGCCGGACGCGTTTGGACCGGCCGGGCGCGTTTGGTGCACCGACTGCATGAACGGACGTCCGGACGGTCGGCGTCCGCCCACGACCGACTGAATCCGCGCATCCAGCCGACGTTCATTGCATCCAACGCATGAGACGTCATCGGAGCGATGGCCCAGCCGTCGGTTGACCCAGTCGGTGCATGACCGGCGGCCGACGCGAGTTACAGGCCGCGTTCCGTCGCGGTCACCTCGGCCGGCCGTTCCGGCGGACCGACGTGGTGGGCCAGATCGGCGTGCGGATCGCCGCCGCCATGCCCGCACGGGTCAGCGTGAATGATCGCTGACGAGAGATGCGGCACATCGTGCAGGAGTGCATGTCGAGCCCGCTCCGAGATCTCGTGGGCCTCACCGATTGAACGCGCCTCGTCCACGACGACCTCGGCCTCCGCATGCAGTCGGTGGCCGATCCAGCGGACGCGGACCACGCCGACCTCCTCGACGCCGGGCACGCCGCCGAGGACCGCTTCCGAGGCCGACCGGATCGCCGGGTCAACGCCGTCCATGATCCGCATCAGGACGTCCTTCGCGGCATCCTTCAGGACGAGCAGGATCATCACCGCGATCACGAGACCGGCGAGCGGGTCGGCCATCGGAAACCCGAGCGCGATCCCAGCGGCGCCGGCGACCACCGCGAGCGACGTGAACCCGTCCGCGCGAGCGAGCAGCCCATCGGCGACGAGCGCGGCTGAACCGATCGCTCGCCCGACGTTGATCCGGTACCTCGCAACGAGCTCGTTGCCGACAAAGCCGACGATCCCGGCCAGCGCGACCGCCCACAGGAAGCGGACCTCGGCCGGGTGGGCGAGGCGGTCGATCGCCTCGTACGCTGCAAACAGAGCCGACGCGCCGATGAACACCAGGACGACGAGACCGGCCAGGTCCTCGGCCCGTCCGTAGCCGTAGGCGAAGCGTCGGGTCGCGGGTCGGCGGGCGAGGATGAAGGCGAGCCAGATCGGCAGTGCCGTCAGGGCATCGGCGACGTTGTGGAGCGTGTCGGACAGAAGCGCGACCGAGTTCGTGGCCATGACGACGCTGAGCTGAACGAACCCGGTGACGAGCAGGGCGACGAGCGAGACCTTCAGCGCCCGAACGCCGCGGGCATCCGATTCGAGGGCCGTGTCGACCTTGGACGCGGCGTCGTGGGAGTGGGGCCGGATCAGGTCGCGGATGGCGCCCAGGACCCCCGAACCGTGCTCCTGCTCGGCGTGCTCGTGTTGGTTTCCGTGTCGGTGCCCGCGTCCGTCGTCGTGCCCGTGGCCGTGCGTGCTGCCGTGCTGCTCGTCCGGGTCAACCCCGTGCCCGTGTTCGCCGGTCATTGGCCCGAACTCGCCAGAGCGCCCGGCGCCAGACCGGACCGCCGGGCGGGAAGCGTCTCGCGCATCCGGAGCAGAACGATGACCCCGGAGGCCGCTGTCAGTGCGCCGATGGATCCGATCGCGAATGGCATGCCGCCGGCCTGGGCGAGCACGCCGGCGATGATCGCCCCGGCCGCGAAACCGAGGTCACGCCACAGTCGATAGACGCCCACGGCCGCACCGCGCCAGCTCGGGTCGGCGACGTCGGCGATGACCGCGAGGAGCGTCGGATAGACCATCGCCGTGCCGAGACCGAGCACGAACGCAGCGAGAAGCCACGGAACGAACGACGTACTGACGGCGATCCAGGCGAGGGCCGCGGCCTGGACGAGAAGTCCGGACGCGATCAGGCCCTTCCGACCGATCCGATCGGACAGGGCGCCCGTCCCGATCTGGGCCAGGCCCCAGACGGCCGGATAGGCGCCGGCCAGGACGCCGATCTCGACGATGGACAGGCCGTGCGCCGCGTAGAAGATCGGCAGGAGGCCCCAGGCCATCCCGTCGTTCAGGTTGTTGACGAGCCCGGCCTGCGACGCCGCGGACAGCGACGGGTCCCCGATCGTCGTCCGGCGGGCGACGGTCCGCCAGGGAACGGCGGCGGCCGTCACGTCACGCTCCAGCTCGACGTGCCCGCGCGTCTCGCGCACGAACAGGACCGACGCGCCGAGGCCCAGTCCCGCGAACGCGAGGCCGAGCAGGAACGGCGCCGGGCGGAGGCCCGCCGACGCCGCAAGGAAGCCCGTCACGATGGCGGTCACGGCCACGGCCCCGTAGCCGGCGGCCTCGTTGAGGCCCATCGCCAGCCCGCGCCTGGCCGGGCCGACCAGGTCGATCTTCATGATCACCGTCGTCGACCAGGTGAGGCCCTGGCTCACGCCGAGGAGGATGTTCGCCACGATCACCCAGCCCCAGCTCGGGGCCCAGATCAGGAGCAGGGGTACCGGGAGCGCGAGCAGCCAGCCGGCGACGAGCAGCGGCTTGCGGCCATAGCGATCGGCGAGGGCGCCGGCGACGAGATTGGCGATCGCCTTCGTCACGCCGAACGCCACGATGAACGACAGGATCAGGGAGAAGCCGGTCAGCCCGAACACGTCACGGGCGAGCAGCGGGAGCACCGTCCGCTCCTGCCCGAGCATCCCTCCGACGAGGCCGTTGACCCCGACGAGCAGGGCGAACTGGCCGGCGTTCGCGCGCAGGCCGAGACGTGCGTTGGTCCCGAGCCGGGCGGCCGTCTGAGCCATCACTCAAACGATACTCCGGTCCGACCGGGGTGGCCTCATGGCCGGGACGGCGGAATCGCCCCGGCCACGGTTCGCGATCAGCGGACCACGAACTGCCCGACCGCGTAGCAGCCGCGGACATGGGTGCTGACGTCGACCTGGTAGCGGCCGACTGGCAGCGGCACGGACGCCGGCTCACCCGGCGGTGCTTCGTTGTAGGTCACGAAGAACTCGGTGGTGCCTGGGAAGAGGAAGGCCCGGATGATCGAGCCCTCGCGTATTCCTAGGCGCCGGATGTGAATTCGACCTCGATCGAGCCACCGTTCGGTCACGGGCGGGTGATGACCACCGGGAGGCTGCGGTTCCGTGGCGGAACGCCGGATCGGGCGTGGGCCTCCCGGCCGTGCGCGCCGACCGGTAGTCTGGCGTCCATGCCCGCAACACCAC
>JALYPW010000366.1 GCA_030856145.1 Chloroflexota bacterium
GGCTCGGATGCCTGCGAGCGAGGAGCGCAGCGGCCAACGCCGCGATGGCGTGCCCAGGCGCGACAGTCGTTAAACAGTGGTACGGTCTGAGGGTGCCTGCCCAAGGACTGACGCCGGCCGTCCGCGACGAGATCGCCCGATTGGGCCACGCGGACATCATGGTCGGAATCCCGAGTTTCAAGAATGCTGCGACGATCGGCTATGTCGTGCGCGCCGCTCAGGCCGGCCTCGTCCAGTACTTTCCTGATCTCCGCCCGGTGCTGGTCAACAGTGATGCCGGCTCGCCCGACGGGACGGGTCGGGTCGTGGTCGAGACCGAGCCGCCCGAGTACATCGAGCAGATCCTCCTGACGCGCCCGACCAACAAGCTGTCGCGGGTCAGCGTGACCTACCCGGAAATCGACGGGGTCGGCGGCAAGGGCGCGGCCCTGCGCACGATCTTCGAGATCGCGGCCGCCCTCGAGGTCCAGGCCCTGGTCGTCGTGGACAGCGACTTGCGCTCGATCATCCCGGAGTGGATCGAGCTCCTCGCGGGACCAATCCTGAAGGGCGGCTACGACTATGTGGCCCCGCTCTACGCCCGCTACAAGTACGACGGCACGATCACCAACACCGTCACCTACCCGCTGACCCGGGCCCTCTACGGCAACCGGATCCGGCAGCCGATCGGTGGCGACTTCGGGGTCAGCGGCGACCTCGTGAAGCATTACCTCGCGCTCGACGACTGGACCGACGACATCAGCAAGTTCGGGATCGACATCTGGATGACGACGTCGGCGCTGACCGGCGGGTTCGCCGTCTGCCAGGCTCGCCTCGGAGCCAAGATCCACGACCCCAAGGACCCCGGCTCCGACCTGGGGCCGATGTTCCGCCAGGTCGTCGGCACGATCCTCCGACTCGCGGCCAGCCATCCGGACCACTGGCTCTCGATCCAGGGCAGCCACGACATCCCGGCTTACGGCTTCGAGCGGATCATCGATCCCCCGCCGCTCGAGGTGAACACGATCCGGCTCCTGACCGAGTTCCATGTCGGGTCGCTGACGCTCGCCGACACGTGGGCGCGGATGTTCGCTCCGGACAACCTGGCGACGGTCCTCGTCCTCGCGCGCGAGGCGGGCAAGCTCGTCGACGTTGCGCAGGCCAAGCTCGGGCTCGGCGGCGACGGCTCGTCGGCGACCGCCACGACCATCGAGATGGCCGAGGCGCTCGCTGCCTTCCACTTCCCCGACGACCTCTGGGCCCGCCTGATCTACGACCTCGTGATCGCGGCCCGGTCGAGCGAGCCCCCGATCGAGAACCTCGTGGCCTCCCTCGTCCCGGTCTACTTCGGACGGGTCGGCAGCTTCATCATCGAGAACCGCCACCAGACCACCGACGAGGCCGAGGACAGGGTCGAGCGCCAGGCCCGCCAGTTCGAGCTCCTCAAGCCATACCTCGTCGGACGCTGGGAGGCCGCCGAAGCGGAACTCAGCGCGGCGTCCGAGGCGCAGGCCGATCTCGCACGCTCCGCCGGCAGCGCCCGGTGAACGCCGCCGCCCGGGGCCCGTTGCCGGCCCGGATCCTCATCCCCGTCGCCAACCCGGCGACCGCCGAGGAGCTGATCCGGCTCGGCGCCGCCCTCCTCGACCCGCGCGCCGGTGAGCTGACCGCCCTCGGCATCGTCGAGGTGCCCGAGGGCATGCCCCTGAGCGAGGGCGCCACGCGCGCCCGCCACGCTCGACGCCTCCTCCAGCGCGTCCTCGACTTCGCGCCGCCCGGCACGACCATCCACCCGATCGTCCGGATCGGCCGCCACGCGGCAGAGGGGATCATCGAGGCATCGGCCGAGCAGGAGGCCGACCTGATCATCTTCGGCTGGGGCGGCAAGGCGCCCGCCGGGCGCGAGGGCGGCTCGGTCATCTCGCCGACCATCGACGAGGTCGTCCGCGACGCTCCCGCCGACATCGCCGTGGTGAAGCAGCGTGGCAGCAAGCTGATCCGGCGGATCATCGTCCCGGTTCGCGGCGGCCCGCACGCCGAGCTCGCGGTCCGCTACGCCGACGCCATCGCCCGCCGGACCGACGCCACCGTCACCGTCCTCCACTTCGTCCCGCCCGGCATCACCCTCGCCGTCCGGGCCCAGGCCGAGCACGCCCTCGCCCAGTTCATCCGGCAGCACCTCAAGGGTCGGGCGGAGGGGATCGTCCGCGAGGCCGCCAACGTCCGGAACGCGATCCTCAAGGAAGCGGAGCGAGCCGACCTCGTCGTCATGGGCGCCTCCGCGTCGGCAGCAGGAACCGACGGCGACACGTACCTGTTCGGGGCACTGCCCGAGGTGATCGCCACCCGGGCCAAGCCGAGCGTCATCGTCGTCAAGACCCGGGAGGTCATCGGGCGCACGACCTTCGAGCAGCTCGCAGCCCGGGCCGAGACCCTCGCCGCCGCCGACCGTGCCGCCGAGGAGGCCCGAGCCGTCCCGGTTCGGGTCGAGCGCTGGTTCGGCGAGTCGAACTTCCATCACGGCGAGTTCGCCGACCTCCGGCGCCTCGTCCAGCTCAAGGAGAAGCAGGGCGTCACCGTCTCGCTCGTCCTGCCGACGCTCAACGAGGAGGAGACGATCGGGCCGATCGTCCGCCGGGCGATGCGCGAGATGATGGGCCGCGTCCCGCTCCTCGACGAGATCCTCGTGATCGACTCGGTCTCGTCCGACCGGACCCGTGAGATCGCCGAGGCCGAAGGCGCCCGGGTCGTCCAGCACCCCGACGTCCTCACCCGCTACGGCTCGTTCACCGGCAAGGGCGAGGCGCTCTGGAAGTCCGTCCACGAGACGAGCGGCGACATCATCGTCTGGGCCGACACGGACGTCCGGAACTGGCACCCGCGCATGGTCTACGGGACGCTCGGGCCGCTCCTGCACGAGCCGCGCCTGCAGTACGTGAAGGGCTACTACCAGCGCCCGATCGTCGAAGGCGGCGTGCTCAAGGAAGGCGGCGGCGGGCGGGTCACCGAGCTCGTCGCACGGCCCCTGATCAACCTCTTCTACCCCGAGCTGTCGGGGATGATCCAGCCGCTCAGCGGCGAGTACGCGGGGCGCCGGGCCCTGCTCGAATCGATCCCGTTCTTCACCGGCTACGCGGTCGAGATCGGGCACCTGATCGACACCGCCGAGCGCCTCGGGATCGAGGGCCTCGGCCAGGTCGACCTGGAGCGCCGGATCCACCGCAACCAGGAGCTCGAAGGCCTGTCACGGATGTCGTTCGTGATCCTCCAGGCCGTCATGAAGCGGCTCGAGGAGCGGCGCAAGGCGCGCCTGTTCGCGGAGCTCGGCTCGACGATGAAGCTGCCCCGGTCCGGCCGCGGCCGGCTGTCGCTCGAGGTGATCGAGCTGGCCGACCAGGAGCGCCCGCCGATGATCCGCATCCCCGAGTACCTCGAGCGGCGGCGCGGCGCCGATGGGTCGAACGGGTCGGGCGGCGCGTCGAGCGGCCTGGCGACCGACGAGTTCGAACCCGCCCGACGGTGAGCCCGGCGACTTCCGGGGCGCTCACGGTCCTGATCGCGCCCGACTCGTTCAAGGGCTCGCTGACCTCGGTCGAGGTTGCCCGGGCGCTGGCCGCCGGCTGGTCGCGGGCCCGACCCGCCGACGAGATCCTCCTGGCGCCGCTGGCCGACGGAGGCGAGGGGACGACCGTCGCGATCGAGGCCGCCGGGGGGTGGGAGTGGCGAACGGCTGCGGTGACCGATCCAATCGGACGTCCGGTGTCGGCGCGCTGGCTGCAATCGGCCGATCGCGGGCGGGCGATCGTCGAGCTGGCGGCGGCGTCTGGCCTGTCGCGGCTGACGACCACCGAGCTGGATCCGCTTGGGGCGACGACGCTCGGGACGGGCCAGGTCATCCGGGCCGCTCTCGACGCCGGCGTCCGCGACATCACCATCGGGATCGGCGGCAGCGCCACGAACGACGGTGGCGCGGGGATCCTCCGGGCGCTCGGCGCCTTCGTCTCGCCGGCGGACGACGATCCGGCCATGGTGCAGATCGACGGTCTCGACGGGCGTCTCGCAGACACGCGACTACGGATCGCCTGTGATGTGTCGAACCCGCTTCTCGGCGAGCGCGGGGCGGCCGCGACGTACGGCCCCCAGAAGGGTGCGACCGCGGCGGACGTCGCCGAGCTCGATCGGCGGCTTGGGCGCTACGCCGACGCCCTCGAGTCGGCGTCCGGCCGTACCGAGCGCGAGACGCCAGGCGCGGGCGCGGCCGGCGGAACCGGGTTTGGCCTCCTGTGCCTGGCGGATCGGTTCGCCTCGCTCGAGCTGGTTCCGGGCATTGACGTGGTCATGGCCGCGGCCGACTTCGACGGCAAGCTGGCCCGGGCCGATATCGTGATCACCGGGGAAGGCCGGATCGACGCCCAGACTGCGTTCGGCAAGACCGCGCTCGGGGTCGCCGGCCGGGCGGCGGCGGCCGGTGTCCCGTGCATTGCCGTGGGCGGCGGCGTCGAAGCGGCCGGGATCGAGGCGCTTCGTCCGCTCGGCGCCGTGGTCGTTCCGGTCGTGGAGCGGCCGCAATCCGTGGACGCGGCAATGGCCGCGGGGTCGGCACCGCTCGAGCGCTGCGGCGAGCGCATCGCGCGACTCATTGGACTCGGTTGACTAAGTCGCGGACTAAGTCCATATTCGACCGGTGAGCGACGTCGTCAACATCCACGAGGCGAAGACCCATTTCTCGAAGCTGATCGAGCGCGTCCTCGCCGGCGAGGAGATCACGATCGCCCGGGCGGGAAAGCCGGTCGCCCGTCTCTCGGCCATCCAGGAGCGGCCGCGCCGCCGCGTTCCGGGCAATGACGCCGTCATCATCCATCCGAACTTCGACGATCCGATCCCCGAGTGGGATCCCGACTACATGCATCCCGAGGATCCGATGCGCGACCTCGTCCGATGAGGGTCCTGCTCGACACGCATGCCTTCCTGTGGTGGGTCACGAGTCGAGGATCCCGACTCTCCGACGTGGCTCGGGATGTCCTGTCCGATGGTACGAACGAGGTTGCCGTCTCCATGGCCTCGGTCTGGGAGATGTCGATCAAGGTCGGGACCGGGCGAATGGAGCTGCCCGACCTGATCGAGCGCTATGTCCCCGATCGCCTTCGTCACCACGGCTTCGACCTGATACCGATCGAGCTCCAGCACGCCTTCCGGGCCGGCGAACTGCCGCGCATCCACGGCGATCCATTCGACCGAATGTTGATCGCGCAGGCCCAGATCGAGGGCCTCGCCCTGCTCACCGCGGACCCGGCCATTGGCCGCTACGACGTCGAGACGATCTGGTGACGCCGGCGCCTCCGAAGCCCCGGCCCGCGACGCGACCCGCTGCGAAGCGCAAGCGGGCGAAGCCGGATCCAGCGATCGCGTGGGCGCGTCGCCTCGCGCGCTATCGACCGGGTCTGCTCGACGACACGCTTGAGGCGCTGGGCGGGATCTACGGGCCCCAGGTCTGGCGCCGACGGCTCGACCCCACCTCCGAGCTGATCCTCACGATCCTGACCCAGAACAGCGCCGACATCAACGCCGAGAAGGCGTTCGTCGCGTTGCGCGCCGCCTATCCGTCGGGCGGCGTCGTCGAGGTCCACGAGCCGGGTGCGGGCTGGGGCGGCGAAGGCCTGCCGCCGGGTGCGGCACCGGATTGGGAAGCGGTCGAGGGCGCGCCGATCGCCGAGCTGATCGACGTGATCCGGCCCGGCGGCCTCGCCCCGACCAAGGCGCCGCGCCTCCAGGCGACGCTCCGCCGGATCCGCGAGGAGCGGGGCGACCACTCGCTCGAGTTTCTCGGTGCGATGACGCCACTCGCGGCCCGCGACTGGCTGACCACGATCCCCGGGATCGGCAAGAAGACCGCGTCGGTGCTGTTGCTGTTCTGCTTCAACCAGCCGCTGATGCCGGTGGACCGCCACGTCGAGCGGGTCGCGAAGCGGATCGGGCTGCTGCCGGCCAAGGCATCCCCGGACCTGGCCCACGATCAGTTCAACGCGATGCTAGCCGGCGCCCCGGAGCGGACGTACGAGGCCCACGTCCTTCTGATCCACCACGGCCGGGCGATCTGCCAGGCCCTCCGCCCGAAGCACGAGCTCTGCCCGATCCGCGAGCGCTGCCGCTTCGTCGACGCGAAGGCACCCTGAGGGTCGGCGGCCCGCCCCGAAACCGACGCGCGATCCCCGCGATCCCCGCGATCAGCCTCGTTGATCGATCCCAACCTGGACGTGCGCGGCCCCGCCTCGGAATCCGCCCGTCGAGGTCCGGCCGGCTGTGGCGCCGTGCGCGGCCGCCGCGAATTTGATCAGTCACCTTGATCAGGAAGGCTACCGGAGCGCGTCGCAAACCCGGACCGGCATGCTCAGCCAACTGGCAGGTAAGCGCCTCGGGCTATAACGCGGGCCATGGACGATCGACTGCTGCTCCTTCGAGTCGGAGCCACGATCAAGGAACTCAGACGAACCACTCGCTGGACGCAGCGCGAGCTCGCCGCGCGCTCGGGAGTCTCCCAGCCGCTGGTCTGCGCCATCGAGAACGGGCGGCTCGCCGACCTGACATTCGCCCGCGTCAGTCGGCTGCTGGTCGCGATGGGCGGGCGTCTGATCGTCGACGTGGCGCGGCCCTATCTCGGTGATCGACGACTCCAGCGCGACCCGGCTCACGTCCGGTGCGTGGCCTACGTCCGAAAACGACTCGAGCGCGCGGGATGGCTGGTGATGACGGAGGTCGAAATCGGGGGCGACCGATCGAGGGGATGGATCGATCTGCTGGCCTTCGATCCACGAACAGGCACGGTGCTCGTCATCGAAGTCAAGACGGAGATCCACGACGTTGGCGCCATCGAGCGGGCCCTCGGCTGGTACGAGCGCGAGGCATGGACTGCCGCTAGGCGCATCGGCTGGCGTCCTCGGACAGTGATCGGCTGGCTGTTGGTTCTCGCGACCGACGCGAGCGACACGCGAATTCAGGTCAACCGTGCCGTATTCGATCGCGACTTCCCCCTCCGCTGGCGGGACATGGTCGCGATCGTGTCGGGCACTTCACCCATCAACGGGCGGCGGGCCTTGGCGATGATCGACCCGAGCAGCCGACGGCGCGATTGGACGCGGCCGACCAGGATCGACGGCCGACGATCGGCCGCCCCCTACGCGGACTACGTCGCGTTCATGTCCCGAATCCCACCAACCGTTCCGCCGCCGAAGGGACCTTCCCGATCGAGCTGATTGATCAGAATTCGATCGATGGAGCGTGGCCGTGCAGCTCCAGGGTCCGTCGGACCACGTTGCCGGGGGTCAGCCACGCTCGCATCGGCCATCGTTGATCAGCCATCTTGATCAACCCGGCGGGCCGTCGGGCCGCACGCACGGGCCAGGACCACGGGGCGGCGACCGGGCGGCGACCGGGCAGCGGGCCCCGAGACGT
Organism: Chloroflexota bacterium; assembly: GCA_030856145.1. Taxonomy (GTDB): domain Bacteria; phylum Chloroflexota; class Limnocylindria; order Limnocylindrales; family CSP1-4; genus CF-46. Next base: position 7,429 of record JALYPW010000366.1, read on the forward strand.
CGGGCAACGAGCGCCGCGCGGCGTTGAGCGTCGGCTATTCTCGGGCCATGATGAGCCGGCGATGCTGAGCGGCCGACCCGGTGGCCACGAGACCCCGGCCCGGATCCTGATCGTCGACGACGACCCGAACCTGCTCGTCCTCCTTGCCGACCAGCTTCGCGCCGACGGCTACCAGATCCAGACCGCGCGCGACGGCGACGAGGCGCTCCGTCGCCTGAAGAGCGGCTGGCCGGACCTTCTGATCATCGACATGATGATGCCGAAGATGGACGGCCTGACCCTGGCCCGCGAGATCAAGGGGCGGGCGGACCTCCCGATCATCGTCCTGTCGGCGATCGACGCGGGCGACTCCAAGGCCGACCTGCTCGAGGAGGTCGCCGAGGACTACGTCACCAAGCCCTACCACTACCCCGAGCTGCGCGCCCGGATCAACCGCGTCCTGCGCCGCCTCGGCGACAAGGTTCCGCGCCAGAGCCTTGTCCTCGGCCCGGACCTGACGCTCGACCTCCATCGCCGCGAGGCGACGATCGGTGGCGCCGAAACCGTCGCCCTGACGCCGACGGAGTCGCGGCTGCTCTACGCCCTGGCCGCCAACCTCGGCCAGACCGTCACGACCGAGACGCTCCTCGCCCGGGGCTGGGCCGAGACCGAGGACGCCGACCCGTCGTACGTGTGGGTCACGATGCGCCGCCTCCGGCAGAAGGTCGAGCGCGATCCCAATCGGCCCGTCCATCTCCAGACGGTTCGCGGCGTCGGGTATCGCCTGGTCGCGGCGGCAGATTTCGCGGCGGCAGATCTCGCGGCGGCAGAT
>JALYPW010000378.1 GCA_030856145.1 Chloroflexota bacterium
ACCCTGTCCGGTTCATCGGCAACCGCTCGACAGGCAAGATGGGCATGGCCCTGGCCGCGGCCGCCCTCGCCCGCGGCGCACGGGTCACACTCGTGATCGGCCACGTCAGCGTCCCGCTGCCGCCCGGCGACCGGATGCTCGTCCTCCACGCCGAGACCACCGCCGACATGGGTGAGGCCGTGACGGCGGCCCTCGTCGGCGCCGATGCATTGATCATGGCCGCCGCCGTCGCCGACTTTCGGCCGCGTGAACGGGCCGACGCCAAGATCACCCGGGACGCCGGACTGACCCTGGCCCTCGAGCCGACGGAGGACATCCTCGCCGGGGTCGGGGCGATGGTCGCCGCCCTGCCGCCGGGCGTGCCCCGTCCCTACCTCGTCGGGTTCGCCGCGGAGACCGGTTCGCTCGACCGGGCCGCTGACAAGCTCCGGCGGAAGGGCGTCGACCTCCTCGTCGCCAACGACGTCGCCGAGGAGGGCTCGGGCTTCGGGACCGACACGAACCACGTCTGGATTCTCAGTGCCGACGGCTCCCAGGAGGACCTGCCGCTGCGCTCGAAGCGGGCCGTGGCCGACGAGATCCTCGATCGCGTCGCCGTCGCGCTGGACGCCCGCGATGGGGCCGCCCAGACTGATCCGATGCCAGGGGAGATCCGAGCGTGAGTGCCAGTGCCGAGACCGTCCGCCGCCTGACCGTCGGCGACATCGCCCGGCTCCATGCCGACGGCCAGCGGATCGCGATGCTGACCGCCTACGACTACCCGACCGCAAAGCTCCTCGACGAGGCCGGCATCCCGATCCTGCTGGTCGGCGACTCGCTCGGCCGGGCCATGCTCGGTTACGAGAACGAGATCCCGGTCTCGATGGCCGACATGCTCCACCACACCGCGGCCGTCAGCCGCGGCGCCAAGCGGGCGCTCATCGTCGGCGACCTGCCATTCCTGAGCTACGCCACGCCCGACACCGCGGTCGCCAACGCCGGCCGCTTCCTGTCCGAGGCGGGCGCCCAGTCGGTCAAGCTGGAGGGCGGGGTCCGGACGGCGCGCACGATCGAGGCGATCGTCAAGGCTGGCATCCCGGTGATGGGCCACATCGGATGGACCCCGCAGGCCGCCAACGCCGCCGGCAAGGTCCGGATCCTCGGCAAGAGTCGCGAACAGGCCCGCGCCCTCCTTCACGACGCCCTCGCGGTCCAGGAGGCCGGCGCCTACGCCGTCGTCCTCGAGCTTGTTCCGGAGCAGCTCGCCGCCGCGATCACCGAGCGCCTGACGATCCCGACCATCGGGATCGGGGCCGGCGCAGGGTGCAGCGGCCAGGTCCAGGTGATCACCGACCTGCTCGGCCTGGAGACGTGGCATCCGAAGCACGCCAAGCCGTACGCCGACCTGCGGAGCACGATCCTCGCCGCCGCGACGGCGTGGGCGGCGGACGTGACCGCCGGCACGTTCCCGGGGCCCGAGCAGACCGTCCGGATGGAGGACGGCGTCCTCGAGGAGGTCCTCGGCCGGACGGACTCCGACCGCGGCCAGAACCTGATCCAGGGTGGGATCCCGCTGGATCGAGACCTGTAACCCGGCACGACAGTCGGGTCCCTCGGAGGCCAGAGGCCGAGCCCCGCGAGGCCATCGGCCGGTGCAATGGTCCCAACCGACCCGTGACTTCCGGCCCCCGAACCGGGGGTCACATGACCGCCACAACGGTCTGCGTGTCCCTGTGTCGCGCACCCTCGATCGACGACGCTGCATTCATCAGATCAGTCAACCGCAGCAGAAGAGAGTGTGGGTCATGAACGGTCGATTGCAGCGCCTGGGTATCGGGCTCGTCTTCATCGGGATCGCGTTCTTCGCGGCCGGTGGGTACACCTTGATCAAGACTCAGGCCGGGGCGTCGGCGCTCCAGAGCTTCAGCGCCGCCCAGAACGTCAAGCTCAGCTACAACGACCAGGGCCAGCTCCTCGATCGGGGCGAGACCGCCGGCGCCGACAAGATCATGTCGCTCCTCGTCAACGACTGGGGCTACGCGGTCGACAAGGGCGAGCTCAATCCGAACGACCCCCTAGTCAATACGGCCAGCGAGTACATGTACCAGATGGCCGTGATCTCGTATCACACCCTCAACGCCACGACGACTGTCACGATCCCCGAGGACGTCATCGTCGATGGAGCGGTCGTCACCAAGGCCGGTGACTACGAGTTCGTCAACGACGGACGCTACTGGACCGGCTTCGACCGGACGAACCCGATCGAGGGTGCGGCCCGCGAGAAGATCTGGACCGGCACCGCCCACGCCCTGATCGCCGAGCTCGGCGTCGGGAGCGTCACCGCCTCGGCCCTCACGATGGGCCTCGGGATCGCCGCCCTCTTCGCCCTCGTCGGCGCCACGGTGGTCCTGACCGGCCTCGGCCTGGTCTGGGCGACGCGAGCCGCGACCGAGAAGGTCCAGGCTCCGGCCTTCAAGCCGGCAACCAACCCCGCCTGACCCCGGTGCGGGTCGGATGACTCGCAACAACCAACCAACGAACGGCGAGCGGCCCTTGGGCCCTCGCCGTTCGACGTCTGCCCGGCACGCCCGCCGGGCTCGATGACGTAGCCTCTGCTGCGATGACCGACACGCTGCCCGCGACGCGGGTGCTCCACACCCGGGCTGAGCTCCGCGACGCGCTGGCCGGAGTCCCCCGGCCGATCGGACTCGTTCCGACGATGGGCTGGCTGCACGAGGGCCACCGGGCGCTGATGGCCCGAGCCCGAGCGGAGAACGCGACGACGATTGCGACGATCTTCGTGAATCCTCGCCAGTTCAACGAGGCGGCCGACTACCAGCGCTATCCACGTAACGAGACGCGCGACCTCGCGGTCTGCGCCGACGAGGCGATCGATCTGGTGTTCGCCCCAGCCGTCGACGAGGTCTATCCGCCGGGCTTCGACACCGTCGTGTCGGTCGGAGCGGTGGCCCGGCCCCTCGAGGGGGCGGCCCGGCCCGGGCACTTCGAGGGCGTCGCGACGGTGGTCGCGATCCTGTTCGAGATGATCGGCGCGGACCGGGCGTACTTCGGCCAGAAGGATGCACAGCAGGTCCTCGTCATCGGCCAGATGGCCCGCGACCTCGCGATCAGCACCGAGGTCATCGCCTGCCCAACCGTCCGCGAACCGGACGGCCTCGCCCTCTCGTCGCGCAACGTCCACCTCTCCCCCGCCGAGCGTGCCGCTGCCCCCGTCCTGCGTCGGGCGCTGCTGGCCGGGCGGATGCGCTGGGCGGCGGGCGAGCGATCCGGCGACGCCCTGCGGGCAACGATGAACGCGACCCTCGCGGAGGAACCGCTGGCGATCCCTGCCTACGTCAGCGTCGCCGACGGACGGACCCTTGCCGAACTGGACCGGGTCGACGACGGGGCGCCGGCTCTCCTGTCTCTCGCGGTTCGCTTCGGCTCGACGCGGCTGATCGACAACGAGCCCCTCGAGGCGACGCTCCTCCCGAGCTGAGCCGACGGCGCGGGACGACCCTCCTGTGCGCTTCAGGGTCTTCATCGCTCGCGGTCCCGGCCCGGCGCCGCGTAGCGTCGGGCCATGGACGAATCAACCGACCGCCGCCCCATCTTCGTCGTCGCCGCGCTCGTCATCGGCGGCGCGGTCCTTGCGGGCAACCTGTTCATGGGGGGCCAGGTCTCGACGATCCTGTCGACGGTCGGTGCCTCGATCGACACGCCGGGATCGGGCGGCGGTTCCGGGGTGACCGACGGGAGCGCCCCGCAGCCGACCGCCCGGCCGGTCGCCACGAGCAACGGCCAGGTGGTAAATGCAGCGGCGCTGCCCCCGGCCCTGCTGATCGTTCGCACCGGAACGATCACGCTCGAGATCCCCGACGTGGAGGCGGCGATCCGCGCCGCCGACGGCGCGGTCACCCGGGGAGGCGGCTACATCGACGGCTCGACGCGGAACGCCGCCGGCGGGGGCGCCGGCGGAACGGTCGGTTACCGCATTCCGAGTCCGGCCTGGGACACGACCCTCGATGAGATTCGCCGGATCGCGACGACGATCCGGGCGGAAGAGATCAAGACCGAGGAGGTCTCGGGCCAGGTCGTCGATCTCGGCGCCCGGATCGCCAACCTCCGGACGACGGAGGCGGCGCTCCAGGCGATCATGGCCCGCGCGACCGCGATCAAGGACGTTCTGGAGGTCCAGGAGCAGCTGACCTCGACCCGCGGCGAGATCGAGCGGCTCGTCGCGTCCAAGGTGGACCTCGTCGACCGGGCTTCGTACGGCAGCCTGACGGTGACGTTCGGCCTGCCGCCCCGGCCCGAGCCGACCGCAACACCCGTCGCCAGCCCCGGTTGGAACCCCGGCGCGGACGTCGAAGAGGCCAGCGGCCAACTCGTGTCGATCGGCCAGGCGACGATCTCGCTCGGGATCTGGCTGGCGATCGTCGCGTTGCCGTTGCTGATCGCTGGAAGCTTCATCGCCTTCGGATCGCTCCAGCTCGTCCGGCTGGCGCGCTGGTTCCTCGCCCGACGCGATCCGATCGCGGATCCGGCGGGCTGAGCACGGCGAGACCGCGGCCCGCGATCCCGGCCCGGTCGCTCAGGCGGCCGGCACGTCCGTCGCCACGGCCAGGATCGCGTCGATGTCGAGGTGCTCGGCGACGAGGCCCTTGATCAGGGCGATCTTCTCGACGTCGGCCGGGTGCGTCTTGACGAGCAGGTCGTGGACCGCCGAGGCGACCGCGTACGTATCCTCGGGCACGATCGTCGCGAAGAGGTCGGCCTGGCGGATGGCGGCGAGGACGGCGTCGCGCGGCCGGTAGCCGCCGGTCAGGACCAGCCCGATCGCCGCCCCTTCGTGGCCTTCGACATTGGCGGTCCGCTCGTTGGTGGCCTCGGCGGCGATCCGCGCGATCCGGGCCGCCTCGGCCGCCCCGGCGACCCGGAAGCGGCGGGCGAGATGGGCGGTGGTCAGGGTCAGGATCACGTCCTCGCGATCGCCCGGCACGATGACCAGCGTTCCCGGCCCCACCCGCTGGAGCATGTGGCTGGGCTCCATCGCCCCGATCGCGACCCCGTCGATCACCCGGTCGAGGTCCGGTCCCGCGTGGATCGTCTCGCCGCCGACGCCCTCGAGGACCATCCCCAGGGTCGGGTTCGAAAGGATGGGCCGGACCGGCAGGACGCCGAGGAGGCGGATGCCGTGGAGGGCAAGACCGCGCTCGAGGACCTCGGCGATTCCGGGCTGGGCGTCGAGGTCGACCTTGTTCACGATCGCCCCGGCGACCGGCACGCCGTGGGCCGTGAAGTGCGACGCGTTCAGGACGATCTCGTCGATCGGCCGGCCGACGCCGCCCTCGCTGACGATGATCGCCGGCGCCCCCAGCATCTCCGCCACGACCGCGTTCGACAGGCCGATGACCGCACCGACCCCGGCGTGGCCGGTCCCCTCGATCAGGAGCATGTCATTGTCGGCCCGGAACGTGTCGCGGGCGGCGAGGATCCGGGCGCCGAGGTCCTCGACGACCTCGCCCGCGATGTACTTCTTCGTGAACCCGCGCGGGATATGGACCGGGCTCATGTTCGCGTAGTCGGCGGCGAGGTCGAACACCTCGTGCATGAGAACGGCGTCCTCGTCGGCCGGCTGGCCGTGGTCGATGACCGTCCGCTGGCCGACCGGCTTCATGAACGCGGTCTTCAGCCCGGCCTGTTCGAATCCGTTGAACAGCCCGAGCGAGGCGGTCGTCTTGCCCCGGTTCTGGCCGGTCGCGGCGAGGTAGAGCTGCCTCATGCGCGCCCGGACGCTAGCCGCGACTGGCTGTCTTGCGCTCGATCAGGGCGACCGCATCGCGGAGGCGCGACAGCGTCTCCGCATCGATCGCGTCTGGCTCGAGATACGGCCCGAGGCGCTCCATGACGTCGGTGACGAGGCCGAGGAAGACGCTCGCGTCGGCCTGGTAGAACTGCGGCTCGTTGTTGTAGCGGACGAGCGTCAGGCGTCCCTGGAGGACGCGCCGCTCCTCGACGTGGGCGACCTGGGTCGCGAAGTTGTGGCCCTGGATGCCGTCGGGGTTGTTCAGGAAGTTCAGGGCGTTGTCGATCGCCAGGCCGAAGCGGGCCCGCCAGGCGACGAGGCGCTCGTGGACCTCGGACGGGATCCGGACCTCGGCGACCTCCTCGAACACCTCGGGCGCGACGGTCAGCAGCCCGACGAGGGTCGTTCCGGCCCGCGGGCCGAGCATCACCTGGAGGCTGCGCTCGAGGGTGAACACCTCTGAGTCGAAGCGCGGGCTCGTGATGACATCGGTCAGGAGGTCCTCGACGTTGTCGAGGGTGCCGGGCTCCGCCACCGCGTTGGCAAGGTGGAGGATCTCCTCCTTGAACAGGAACTTCTCTTCGTGATCGAGCATGGGTCGGATGGTAGCAGTCTGGATTCGCGAGGCCCCGGTCGACGACCGGGGCCTGCGCGATCGAATCCGGGACGGTCAGCGAGCGGTGGCGGCCGCTGCGGCCGTGTCGGGGTTGTACAGGGCGAGGAGCTGACCGCCCTCGACGAGTTCGCCTGCAATCGAGTAATGGGCCTGCACGTCGAGCAGGAACCAGCCCGGCCCGAGGATGTCCTCGGCATCGATGATCCCGGACGACTCCTCGTCGCGGGTGAGGAAGCTGGCCGCGCCTGGCAGGAAGCGGGCGGGATCGTGCTGGGCCAGGGGCTTGAGGTTGTCGGTCGCGACGCTGTACTGCCAGACCCGAGCGAGGTAGTCCTGGCCGCCCGGATCTTCCTGGAGGAGGACGTGGCCATAGCGATCCATCGTCATGTTGTCAAACATCTGATGGGCCTCGGTGCCGTCGATGAGCATCGTGATGTTGCCGCCGGCGGCGGGATCCTGCACGTTGTCGAAGCTGAGCCGCCAGAGCCGGCTTCGGCCGACCTGCTGCGCCGTCGCCGGAGGCGTTGCAGGGACCCCTGCCTTCACCTGGTCGAAGCGGTCGGTCGTGACGAAGTAGAAGTCGTTCGGGTTGGCCGGATCCCAGGCGCCGTCTTCGGGTCGCAGGAACGCGGTCACGCCGGTGGCGTCGTCGGCCGCCTGGAGCTCGAGCCCGGTCCAGCCGGACACATCGCCGTGGTTCTGGAGCCGGAAGCGCTTGGTCGTCGTCCCAATTCCGGTGGTCCGGTCCTCATCGGGCACGCCATCGACAACGACGCCATACAGGTCGCCTCCGACCAGGCCGGCCTGCGTCATCGGGCCGCCCTTCTTGGACTTCTTGCCGAGATAAACGTAGACCTCGCCGGGCGTCGTGTCGTCCGTGCCCATGACGACGGTCTTGTTGCCGGCGTTCGGATGAGCGACGGAGTTCTCCCAGCTGAACTTGCCGAGATGTGGCAGCTCGTAGCTCGTGCCGTTCAGCAGGTGAGCGAATGCCCGACCCTCGGAGCCGGTCTCCTCGCCGTTCATGAAGATCCGGCCGTTGTAGCCGCGCTTGCTCTTGGGGTTGTAGTAGGCCGTCAGGGGGGCCAGGTCGGCAGAACACATCCGGCCGATCAGCACGCCACTGGCGGGAGAATTGAACGAAGTGGTGGCTTCGTTCCAGGTCGCCACCTTCTGGATCAGGTCAGAGCCGGCGGTCACCGCGAGACTGGTCGAGTTGATCGTCCAGCTCGACACGAAGGATCCGATCGCGCCATGAGCGCGAGTGGTGCCGAGGGTCTCACGGAGCTCGTGGTTCATCAGCAGGTTGAACGAGCCGTCACCCTTGTCGATGGCGCCGAGACCGTCGGGGATCCCGACCATCCTGTAGCCGCCGACCGAGTCGCCGACCGTCAGGATCGACTTCGTGTGAACCCCGGAGCCCGCGAACGGCAGCAGGTATGGCGACTGGGCGCTGTTTGGGCCGGTCTCCGCGTGGGCGGCGCTGACCGGGATGGCGCTGGCCGTGACGGCGCACAGGGCGCCGACCAGCGCGATCCGGCGTCCCACTCGGCGATTGCGGGACGTGCGTTCGTCGAATCGATCGATCACGAGATCGCTTCCTCCAATGACGCGGGCGGTCTGCATTGGGGGTGCGACGCCCGGCCCCACCATTCACTGTCGCGGCCATTAACGCGCGGTTGGTCGGACGTTGCCGGACGGTTCGGTTCACTTCGTCGATGGCGAGTGGCGACAGGCGGCCGAATGAAAGGAGCCCCGGCAGTTGGCCGGGGCTCGTGGCGGTGTGCTTGACGGTGCTTGACTGCCCGCCTACGGGTAAAGACCGCGCATCGCGGTGGCGTCGGCGACGCGCTGGACGGCCAGGAGGTAGGCGGCGGTGCGCATGTCGATCGAGTCGCGGCGGGCGATCGCGAGCGTCTCGCTGAACGCGTTGACCATGATCTCCTTGAGCTTGGCGTTGACGACGCTCTCGCTCCAGTGGTCGCGGTTCA
>JALYPW010000393.1 GCA_030856145.1 Chloroflexota bacterium
CGTCGCCCGCCCGGCCGCCCGGCTCCGCGACGAGGAACGTCGTCGGATCGGTTGCGAGCAGGTGGCCGTACAGGCGCAGGATCGGCCCGAGGTCGTCCGGGATCTCCGACTGGGCGAGCCGCCCGAGGTAGTCGTTCAGCGATTCTCGCCAGATCGCGGCGCACTCAGCCAGGTCGTCGACCCGGGCCGGTCGGAGGACGTGGCCGGTCACGCCTCGTCCGGGTCGTCGTCGGGCGGCGCACCCGCCAGCCCACCGCCCGTCGCCAGCCGCTCGAGCTCGGCCTGCATGAACGCGTCGAGGTCGCCGTCGAGGACCGCCTGCGTGTTGCCCGTCTCGTGGGCCGTCCGGAGGTCCTTGACCATCTGGTAGGGATGGAGGACATACGATCGGATCTGGTTGCCCCAGCCGGCCTCCACGTGCTCGCCCTTGAGCTTGCGAACCTCGGCCTCCTGCTCCTCGAGGGCTCGCTCGAGGAGGCGCGCCTTCAGGACCCGGATCGCCATCTCCTTGTTCTGGGTCTGGCTCCGCTCATTCTGGCTCTGGGCGACGACGTTGGTCGGGAGGTGGGTCAGGCGAACCGCCGAGTCCGTCTTGTTGACGTGCTGGCCGCCGGCGCCCTGCGAGCGAAACGTATCGACCCGGATCTCATCCCAGTTCAGTTCGATCGCGATGTCATCACCCGCTTCCGGCAGGACCTCGACGAGGGCGAATGTCGTCTGGCGCCTCTTCTGCGAGTCGAACGGGCTGATCCGGACGAGGCGGTGGACGCCCCGTTCCGCGCGCATCCAGCCGTAGGCAGCCCGTCCATCGATCTCGACAGTCGCGCTCTTGATCCCGGCCTGCTCGCCTTCCTGCTGGTCGACGACCTCGGTCTTGAACCGGTGGCGCTCCGCCCAGCGGAGGTACATCCGGAGGAGCATCTCGGCCCAGTCGGTCGCCTCGGTGCCGCCCGCCCCGGCGCTGATCGACAGGATGGCCCCACCCTGGTCGTACTCGCCCGAGAAGAGGAGGGCCGTCCGTTCACGCCCGAAGTCGGCCTCGAGGGCGGCCACCTCGCGATCGAGCTCGGCCGACAGCTCCGGGTCGGCCGACTCCTCGACGAGCTCGAGGGTGGCGAGGAGGTCATCGACGCGCGCCTCGAAGCCGCGCCAGAGCTCGGCGTCGGAGCGGAGGTCGTTTGCCTCGCGGAGGACTTTCTGGGCGACGCGCTGATCGTCCCAGAAGCCGGGCTCGCTGGTCAGCGCCTCCAGGTCGGAGACGCGGCGTTCCCTGGTCGCGAGGTCAAAGATGCCCCGAGGTCGACCGGATCCGCTCGGCCAGGTCGCGAACGGTGGAGGCGTCCACTCAGTTGCGAGCCTGGAGGTCCTGGAGCAGGATCGGACGGAGCTCGATCAGGCGCAGGGCCGACTTGCTCCGGGCGACGACGGGGTTCACGCAGGGACAGTAGCTGTTGTGGGGACAGACGCCGCAGTTGCCGTCACAGTCGAGCGCCGCGGCGTAGCTGCACGACCGGCAGTCTCGCTCACAGGCGATCAGATCGACGAACGACGCTTCCTCGGCCTGCTTCAACTTGTCCCTCTCTCTGTGCTCGGGGCATCGGTTGGGGGGCGCGGCACGTGACGGGTGGCCCGAGGATCCGGTCCGATCCCGAGCCTGCGGGTATTCGCTGGAGTATAGGGTCTCGATCCCCTACCGCCAAGAGGAAGAACCGGACGTTTCGCGGTTCGGGCCGCCGATTGCGGGTTCGATTCCCGTGTTCGTCAGCGGATCTCGGCGCCGACGAAGTACAGGGCGAGCGCGCCGAGCTCACGGACCGTGGCCTCGACCCGATTGGGCAGGTTCGCGTCGGTCGGGCTGGTCGTCGTCGGCGAGCCGCGGGCGTCGATATCGAGGTCCGCCGCGATCCGCAGGACGCGCAGCATGTGGGTCCGATCCGAGACGAAGATCGCGCTCGCGACGTCGTGCTCAGCCAGGACCGCGACCACGCCCTTGAGTGATTCGCGGGTCGTCCGGCCGCGATCCTCGAACAGGATCGCGGCGGCCGGCACGCCGCGCCGGATCGCGTAGGCTCGGGCCGTGGCCGCCTCGGTCGTCCGATCGCCCTCGGCCTTGCCGCCGGTCACGACGAACCACGGCGCCGTACCCTGCCCGAACAGCTCGATCGCGTGGTCGAGGCGCGCTTTCAGGATGGCCGACGGGCGGCCGTTGTACTGGGCGGCGCCGAGGACGACGATCGCGTCGGCGGGCCGATGGTCGTCGCGCCCGCCGGTGTCCCAGATCCGGAAGGCCATCCAGCCGAAGGCGACGATGCCGCCGACGACGGCGGCGAGCACAAGACGGCCGAGCGGCCGGGTCATGCCCGGACGGGCCGGGTGACGTCAGCCCGCGCGAGTCGAGGCCGCCTCAGCGCCCGTGACACTTCTTGTACTTCTGGCCCGATTCGCACCAGCACGGGTCGTTCCGCCCGATCCGGGCGCCGGTCGGGGTGAAGCCCGGTTTCGCCTGACCGGCCGGCACCGAGGCCCCGTTGGTGGAGCCCTCGCGCCGGGCGCCGGCCATCGGGTCGCGAGCCAGCCCGCCGGCAACGACCGGTCCGACCGGCCGGGGCCCGCTCGGTCGCCCGCCGTC
>JALYPW010000408.1 GCA_030856145.1 Chloroflexota bacterium
GCCCTGGTTCGCGAAGGCGATGGCGCGGCCGCGGATGCCGCCCTCGTCGGCGCCCGACCCGACGAGCTCGACCGGATCCGGGCGTCCGTGACCATCCTCACGGGCAGCGCCAGCGACGCGTTCTACGCCCCGATCGCGGATGCTCTCGCCGCCCGCATCCCGGGCGCGCGCCGGGCGATCCTCGAGGGGCTGTCGCACGTCTCGCCCATCACCCAACCCGCGATCGTCGGTGGCGCCGTCCGCTCGGCGCTCGCCTCGGCTGGCATCGTCATCGACCCGGAGACTGTCCCATGACCGCCGTCCCGCCGCCCGACCACACCCCGTCCGGGGCATCCACCGGAGCCGGCAACGCCGCTGCGCCGCCGGAGGTCCAGGTCATGTTCGATCGCATCGCGCCGCGCTACGACCTGATGAACCTGATCATCTCGGCGTTCCAGGAGCCGCGCTGGCGGAGGCGCCTGGTCGACCGTGCGGCGCTCCGGCCCGGTGGTTCGGCCCTGGACGTGGCATCGGGCACCGGGAAGGTGGCGGCCGACCTCCGTCGCCGGGTCCAGCCGGGGGGCAGGGTTCTGGGCGTGGATCTCTCGCCCGGCATGACCGCCGTCGCGCAGCGCCGGTACGCCGACCGATCGGGCCTGACCTTTGTCGTGGGCGACGCGCTCGCCCTGCCGACCGACGACGGGACGTTCGATGCTGCGACGATCGCCTTCGGGATGCGCAATCTGCCCGACTACCGTCAGGGCTTCGCCGAGATGGCCCGCTCCGTCCGGCCCGGCGGCCGGGTCCTGTGCCTGGAGATCGCCCGGCCGCGCAGCCGCCTGGCCCGGTTCGTGGGCTGGTGGTTCGACCGGGTCGTCCCGATCATCGGCCGCGTGGCCGGCCAGGGTGCCGCGTACGGGTACCTCGTGAAGAGCGTCCGGGCCTATCCGGCACCGGACCGAATCGCGGAGATCATGCGCGACGTGGGCTTGGTCGACGTCACGTGGCGGCCGATGACCGGGGGGATCGTGACCCTCCACCAGGGAACGGTCCCGCAGGGCGCATCGACGCCATCGAGCCCCGGTTCGCCCGGGTCCGGTCGGTAGGCGCGGCTCGTGACGGCCGGGCCTCGGAGCCCGGGCCTCGGAGCCCGGGCCTGCCTCCGGGGTACCATGCCCTGCCATGCCCGAGACCACCCCCACCCCGTTGATCCATGCCCAGGGCCTGACCAAGCGATTCGGTGAGTTCGTTGCCGTCGACGGCGTCGACTTCTCCGTCGCCAAGGGTGAGTCGTTCGGCTTCCTCGGCCCCAATGGCGCCGGCAAGACCTCGACGATGCGGATGATCGGCTGCGTCTCACCGATCAGCGGCGGCACGCTCCAGGTTCTCGGCCACGATCCCGCGACCGACGGCCCGAAGGTCCGCGCCCGAATCGGGGTCGTGCCCCAGCAGGACACCCTCGACACCGAGCTGACGGTGCGCGAGAACCTCGTGATCTATGGGCGGTATTTCGGCCTGTCACGGGCCGAGTGCGGACGGCGCGCGGACGAGCTGCTCGACTTCGCCCAGCTGACCGAGCGCTCGGGCGATCAGGTCGAGCCGCTGTCGGGCGGGATGAAGCGGCGCCTGACGATCGCCCGGGCACTGATCAACGAGCCGGACCTGCTCCTCCTCGACGAGCCGACGACCGGCCTCGATCCGCAGGCCCGCCACCTGCTCTGGGATCGCCTCTACCGCCTGAAGCAGCGCGGCGTGACGCTCGTCCTGACGACCCACTACATGGACGAGGCCGAGCAGCTCTGCGACCGGCTCGTCGTCATGGACAAGGCGAAGATCGTGGCCGAGGGCTCGCCCCGCCAGCTGATCGAGCAGTACGCGACGAAGGAGGTCACCGAGCTGCGCTTTCCGGTCGGCGTCCAGGAGACGCTCAACGACCAGCTCGACGGTCTCGCCGAGCGGATCGAGATGCTCCCAGATCGGGTCCTCCTCTACGCCGACGATGGCGAGGCCGCGGTCGTCGCGGCCCACGATCGCGGGCTCCGCCCCGAGACCGTCCTCGTCCGTCGCTCGAGCCTCGAGGACGTCTTCCTCCGGCTGACCGGCCGGTCGCTGATCGAGTAGACCGATGGCCCTCATGACCCGGGTCGTGGAGCTCCGGGCGATGCAATACCGGCGGACGTTCCGGGCGTCGATCTTCTCGTCGTTCCTGAACCCGGTGCTGTTCCTGCTCGCGATGGGTGTCGGGCTGGGGACGTACGTCGACCAGTCCGGAACGGCCACCCAGGCGCTCGGCGGCCTGAGCTACCTCCAGTTCCTCGCCCCGGGCCTTCTCGCCGCCACCGCCATGCAGACGGCAGCGTTCGAATCGACGTTTCCGGTCATCGGTGGGCTCTCCTGGCAGAAGACGTTTCACGCGATGTACGCGACGCCCGTGTCGGCCCGCGACATCGTCGTCGGCAA
>JALYPW010000435.1 GCA_030856145.1 Chloroflexota bacterium
GGGTCAGGTTGGGCTGCGGCGCCGCACGGCCATCAGCCGGGTCCCGTCGACGCTCGACCACACGATGCCGTCCCCGGCGGGCATCGGGCTGCGCGGGTCCGCGAGCGCTCGGAGCCAGTCAGCCGACGACGCCGGAAACCGGTTCGCGAACACGGCGTCGAGCTCCTGCATCGTCCCCCGATTCCGGGCGGTCGCCCGGAGCACGAGCAGGCCAGCCACTCGCCCGTCGGCCACGCTGGTCCGCCGGACCGCGGTCACCTTGTCGGCCAGGCCGCGCATCGCGCCGCCGCCGTCCGCGAGGAGATCCTCGATCTCGACGACCGCGATTTCCGCGGCCCGCGTCCGACGGAGCAACACGTCGATCGAGCGCGATCGCATCGCGCCCGGATCGATCCCGAACTCCGGCTGCCCGATCCAGCCGCCTGTCCGGGCGACGGCGATGACGAGCTCCTGACGCCGGAGGTGCTCGATGTCGCGAGGAAGGTCCGATCCGGGCCTCGCCTCGATGAACGCGGCAAGCTGGACGCCGACCGCGGCGGCGCACGAGGCCAGGGTCTCGATCGAAGGAGCCGTGGTGAGGCCGCGCTCGACCCGGCTCCAGAACGGCTGCGACACGCCTGCTCGCTCGGCCGCCTCGGCCTGGGTCAGGCCGGAGGCCACCCTCGACTCGCGCAGCCCGACGCCGACTCGCCGGACGACGCGCAGCGCCCGGGCCTGGCCTTCGATCCTGGATGCACCGGCGCGGCGGCGCTGACGATCCGGCATCGATCGATGATGCCAGCGGCGACTTCACGGCCGCTCCACCGCGGCTTCGCGGCCCATTCATCGCCGCTCACCCGCCGGTCAACTGCCGCTCATCAGCGCCGCCCGGCCGCCCATCGCGATGGACGGGTCAGTGCGCCAGGCGTGCGATGTGGCCCCGCAACTCCGGGTCGAGGATGGGTGCTCCGCCGGCCGCGGCGTTGGCGTTGGCGTGCTCGACAGACGCGGTGGCGGGGAGCGCAACGGTGACCCGCGGATCCGACAGCGTCCAGCGGAGCAATGCCTCCGCCACGACCCGAGGCCGGCCGCCCGCAGCTCCGCCGGGAACGGCCGCCCGAGCAAGCCGCCCTCGCCGAACGCCCGACGACCGGCAGCAGGGGCCCGTCACGACCGAGTCGGCGGCTGATCACGGGCCGGACGACTCGACGATCTGCTCGATGGCGCTGGCCGCGGCCGGCAGTCGGAACGCGAACGTCGAGCCGCGCCCGATCTCGCTCTCGAGCCACATCCGGCCGCCGTGCTCCTCGACGATCTCGCGCGAGATCGGCAGGCCGAGACCGGTCCCGCGCGGCTTGTCGGTGAGCGTGTCACCGGACTGGGCGAACGCCTCGAAGACGCGCTCATGGTCGGCCTCCGCGATGCCGGCCCCGGTATCGACAACCGCCACGACCACGGCGGGGTCGAGGCCCTCCTCGACCAAGATCCGGACCGTGATCGAGCCCGCCGGCGTGAACTTCACCGCGTTCGAGAGCAGGTTGATCACGACCTGGATGAGCCGGTGGTGATCGCCGGTCACGATCGGCGCGGCGCCCGGGCCGGGCCCCTCCCGGATCAGGTCCAGCCCGCTCGAGTCGAACAGGGCCGCGACCGCCGCCGTCGCCTGATCGACGACCGCGACCATGTCGACCGGCTCCCGTCGGAACTCCATCCGGCCGGCCTCGATCTTCTGGAGGTCGAGGACGTCGTTGATCATCGCGGTCAGTCGATCGCCCTCGGCGGCCATGATCCCGAGGTTCTCGCCGATCTGGCGAACCGCCCGGTCCAGCTTCGGATCCGACGCGACGCCGCCGCCCGGCAGCCCGGCGAGGGCCGGCGCGACCACTTCCTCGAACCGCTTCCGGACCAGCTTCGTGAACCCAACCACCGAGGTCAACGGGGTGCGCAGCTCGTGGCTCACGTTGGCGAGGAACGTCGACTTCGTCGCGCTCGCGCTCTCGGCCGCGGCCCGGGCGGCGATCGCCTCCTCGGTCGCGTCCGCGAGCTGGGCGGTGCGCGTCGCGACCCGCGTCTCGAGCTCGCGGTTGGCCTCCTCGATCGAGGCGTACAGGCGGGCGTTCGCGACGGCCGCGGCGAGGAGCGACCCGACGGTGAAGAGGAGCGGACCCATCGAGCGCTCCAGCTCGCGCCCGGACAGGCGATTGTCGACCGCCAGGATCCCGACCGATCGACCGCTCGTGATCAGTGGCGTCCCGAGGAACGACGACACCCCGAGGGCCCGGGCGAAGAGCCGGTTCGGTTCGTACGCGTCCTCGTCGACGTCGCGGAAGACCATCGGACCGTCGGCCCGGGCGAGCTGGACGAACGCCGAGCGACCCTCGTCGAGCGAGACGCTGACCTGGCCGACGAGCGCTGCGATCTCTGCGCTGCCGCCGATCGCCCGGCCGTCGCCCAGGGTGTTGGCGACCGGATCGACGAGGAGGACGAGGGCCCGATCGAATGGCAGGCGGTGGACGACGGCGTCGAGAGCGCGATCCAGCAGCTCGTCGAGATCGAGGGTCGAGCTGAGGGCGCCGCCCAGCTCGTTCAGGGCGGTCAGCTCGCCGAGGCGGCGCTGGAGCTCGGCCCGGGAGAGCGTCGTCTCGGCGGCCTCCCGCGACAGGGCGGCCCGCTGCTCGGCGACGAGGGTGCGCTGGGTCTCGGCCTCCGCGGCGCGACGGGCCGCGGTGGCCCCGTACAGGACGAGGCCGGCCGGCAGGAGCGTCGCACCGACCGTCGCGACGGCCTCCCAGCCGAGTGGCCGGGCGAGGAG
>JALYPW010000442.1 GCA_030856145.1 Chloroflexota bacterium
GTGATGGAGTGCCCCGGGAGTCGCGGCCCGGGTCGTGGTCGGAAGCATCGCGGAATCGAGGTCGAAGCGCGCCGGGCGCGACTGTCGGCGGGGAACCGACGGGGACATAGAGTACGATACCGGCCCGTCCGGCGGCCTCGCCGCCCCAACCCTCCACGCTCAGGACCGCATCACCCCATGACCATCCGAGTCAGGCCCGTCGACCGTGGCCGCAGTGGCCGCGACCCGAACCGGCGCACGTTCTACACGAACCTCGCATTCGGGGCGACCGTGGTCATCTCCGTCCTCATCCTGGTCGTCGTCGGCATCACCACCTGGTACTCCGCCCACCTCGCGGCCGCGGCCACGGTCGACGGCCAGACGATCACGAAGGACCAGTTCGTCGACCGCGCCACGGTGGAGGTCTTCCGTCTGCGCCAGCTCGTGGCCCGGGTCAACGCCGAACTGGCCGCCGGCCGGCTGACCGCCGCCCAGGCCTCGGCCCGGATCGACCAGATCAACCAGCAGCTCGACGACCAGCAGGGCGCCTTCACCTCGACGATCGTCGAGAAGCTGATCGACACGAACCTCCAGGCGAAGCTCGCCAGGGAGATCGGGGTCACCCTGACGGCCGAGCAGATCGAGGCCCGGATCCTCGAGGACAAGACCCGCAAGGAGGAGCGCCACGTCTGGCTGCTCGCGGTCAAGCCGGAGGTCGTCGCACCGGCGACCGAGGCGACGCCGTCCGCGAAGGCCGCGGCCAAGGCCAAGGCCGACGCCGCCCTCGCCTCGATCAAGGGCGGAAAGGCGTTCGTCGATGTCGCCAAGGAGGTCTCGACCGACCCGTCGAAGACGAGCGGTGGCGATCTCGGCTGGCTCGACTCGTCGGCCATCGACCAGGGCGACTGGCAGGCGGCGCTCTTCAAGCTCGACGTCAACGGCCTGACCGACGTGATCCTCGACGAGGACGGGACCTACCGGATCGGACAGGTGACCGAGATCGTCGCCGCCCAGGCCGATCCGGCCTGGGAGCAGAAGATGACCGAGGCCAAGGTCAAGCCCGAGGCCTACCGGGCGGCGATCGAGAGCGAGGTCATGCGAACGGTCCTCGGCGAGAAGATCGTGGCCGACGCGAGCGTGTCGGGACCGCAGCGCCAGGTCCAGCAGCTGTATATCGCGGCCGCCCAGGAGACGCCCGGCGAGAAGGCGATCAAGGTCCGCCACATCCTCTTCTCGCCAAAGGATGATCCGCAGGGTGCGGGCACGCTGCCGGACACGGATCCAGAGTGGAGCAAGGCCCAGCTGGCGGCCCAGAAGGCGTATGACACGATCAAGGCCGATCCGAAGCAGTTCGACGCGATCGCCCGCAAGGAGAGTGACGAGACTTCCGCCAACGGCGACGACGGGAGCGGCGGCAAGCTGCCCTACTTCGACACGTCGAGCCAGATCGACGAGTCGTTCGCGACCGCGATCTTCGCCGACGGGCTGAAGCCGGGCGACCTCATTGCGCCGTTCAAGAGCTCGTTCGGTTGGCACGTCGCCCAGGTCATGTACTTCCCGCCCGACGCCGACCAGATGGCGAAGCTGAAGGCGCAGGCGCCGACCGCCGGCACCGACTTCGGCCAGCTCGTCAAGGACTTCTCGGAAGGTCCCAAGGCGGGCGCCGGCGGCGACATCGGCTGGGTCGCCAAGGGGACCCTCGACGATCGCCTGACCAGCGTCATTCTGGCCGCCCCGGTCGGTTCGTTCACCGATGTCATCGATGTCAAGAACGATGGCCTGTACCTCTTCAAGATCCTGAACGAGAAGACCGCGGCCCCGGACGCCGACCAGCTGAAGACGATCGAGTCGGACGCGTTCGGCAACTGGTATGCGGGCCGGAAGTCCGCGGCGACGATCACGCGCGACGTCCTCGGCGGCTAGCGGCCGGCCCCGGTGCTCGACGCGCTCGTCGCCGAGGCACGCGTCCGCTGGGGCCTCGACCTGGCGGCCGGACTCCAGGTCGTCGCGGCCGGGACCCTCGTCGGCGTGCCGCTCGAGCCGTCGCGGCCGGTCCTGATCGTTCCGGCGGCCGTCCTGCGGCTCGAACCCACGACCGGCGATCCCGCGGTTGTCCTCGCCGGACGGCACGGACCCGGCGGCGCTGACCCGCTGGCCGTCCTCCGGCGGCTCTATCCGTCCGAGCACCCCATCGGCCGGTTCGGGGCGGTCGAGACCACGACCATCGGCGAGCTGACCACGGACGCCCTCGGTGCCCCCCTGTACCTTGGCCCGGTGGCCCCGGAGCAGGCCGTCGCGAGTCCCTGGGCGATGCCCTGGATCTCGGCCCGGCTGCGACTTCCCGACGGGTGTCCGTGGGACCGCGAGCAGACCCACGAGTCGCTCCGCAACCATCTGCTCGAGGAGGCCTACGAGGTCTACGACGCGCTCGGGGCGGGGGCGACGCCGGCCCTTGCCGAGGAGCTCGGCGACCTGCTCCTCCAGGTGATCCTCCACGCCCAGCTCGCGGCCGAGGCAGGGATCTTCGACCTGACCGACGTCCATGCCGCGATCGCCTCGAAGATCGTCCGCCGCCATCCCCATGTCTTCGGCGACGCCGAGGCGCGGACGGCGAGCGACGTCAACCGCCAGTGGGAGCGGATCAAGGCCGACGAGCGGGCCGGCGTGCCGGCCGGCGCCTCCACCGGAGCGACTGCCGGCGCCGGGCCCGAAGAGGCCGCCGGGGCCGACGCTCCCGCCGCCAAACAACCCAGGGG
>JALYPW010000443.1 GCA_030856145.1 Chloroflexota bacterium
TCGTGAGCCTCCGGCCCGTGCTCGCGGCGCTGGCGGGCGGCAAGGTAGTGGCCACGGCCAACAAGGAGACGCTCGTCGCCGGCGGCCACCTGGTCATGCCGCTGGCGCGTCGCCTGGCCGCTGAGGTCGCGTCGCGTGCCGGCTCCGATCCGTTCGCGAGCCCGCTCGCCTGGGTCCGCCCGATCGACTCGGAGCACTCGGCCATCTGGCAGTGCCTCGTCGGCGAACCCCTGAACAGGGTCGCCTCGCTCGTCCTGACCGCGTCGGGCGGGCCGTTCCTCGAGGGCCCTCCGGATCTCACCACTGTCACCCCGCAGCAGGCCCTCCGCCACCCGACCTGGTCGATGGGGGCGAAGATCACGATCGACTCGGCGACCCTCGCCAACAAGGGCCTCGAGGTCGTCGAAGCGTGCTGGCTGTACGATGTCGGCGATGACGCGATCGAGGTCGTCGTCCATCCGCAGAGCGTCGTCCACTCCGCGGTCCGGTTCGTGGACGGTTCCCTGAAGGCCCAGCTGGGCACCCCCGACATGCGGACACCCATCCAGTACGCCTTGACCTACCCCGATCGCCTCCCGTCTCCGTCGGCCGCCGTCGATCTCGTCGCCGCCGGCCGGCTCGACTTCCGAGCGCCCGACGAAGGCCGCTTCCCGGCCCTCCGGATCGCCCGCGAGGCCGGTCGGATCGGCCAGCGGGCCACGACCGCCCTGATCGCGGCCGATGACGTGGCCGTCGCCCGGTTCCTCGACGGCAGCCTCGGCTTCGCCGGGATCCCGGCCCTGCTCGAGGCCGCGGTCGAGCACCACGGCGCTGGCGCCGAACAGACACCGGACGTCGATGCGCTGATCGCCCTCGATGCCGAGGTCCGCGCCTGGGCCGTCACCTGGCAGGGAGCCGCGCGATGACCGGACCGCTCGGGGTCGTGGTCACGATCGCCCTGTTCATCATCGTCCTCGGCAGCCTCGTCCTGATCCACGAGATCGGCCACTTCATCACCGCTCGGCTGGCCGGCATCCGGGTCCTGGAATTCGGGATCGGCTTCCCGCCCCGGGCCAAGGTCCTGCGGGCGAAGGGCGAGACCCTGTACACGCTGAACTGGCTGCCGATCGGCGGCTTCGTCAAGCTCGAGGGCGAGGACGGCGGCGACGACAGTGACCCGCGCTCCTTCGTCCGGGCCCGGTTGCCGGTCAAGCTGATCATCCTCGTCGCCGGGGTGGCGATGAACCTGCTTGTGTCGCTCCTGATCTTCACCTCGATCGCGTGGCTCGCAACCCCCTTCGTCGGGCTGAAGTTCTTCACGGTCGAGCCGGGCTCGCCGGCGGCCACGGCGGGCCTCGTCTCGGGCGATGCGATCCTGGCCATCGACGGCCGGCGCTACGAGTTCTTCGGGGAGGGCCAGGTCCTCGGCGATCTCCGGGACAGCGCGGGACAGTCGGTCGTCCTCACGATCGAGCATCCCGATGGCGCCGTCGCCGAGGTGCCGGTCACCCTCCGCTCGCAGGCCGAGATCGACGCCTCGCCGCGCGACGAGGCCGGCCGCCCGACGATCGGCCCGCTCGGAGTCAGCCAGCAATCGGCGCCGTTCCAGACCCGGTTCTACGGGACGTACACGCGCGACCTGCCCACCGCGATCGGCGTGGGCGCGAACGAGACCGTGCGCTGGTTCGGGGTGATCCTCGGTGGTCTCGGCGACCTCGCCCGTCAGGTGATCAGCAATCCGACCGCCCCGCCGCCGGTGTCCGGCCCGATCGGGATCGCGACCCAGATCTCCGACATCTTCTTCGGCGCCGGGTTCGTGATGACGCTCTACGTGGCGGGCATCCTGTCGGCCAACCTCGCGCTCGTGAACATCCTGCCGTTCCCGCCGCTCGACGGTGGCCGGATGGCGATGATCCTGCTCAAGCAGGTGTTCGGCAGCCGGATCAGCCTCCGGGCCGAACAGATGACATACGTCGTCGGGTTCGTGTTCCTGTTCGGCTTCCTGATCTGGGTCAGCGGCTTCGACATCGTCCGGATCCTGTCCGGCGGCTCGTGACGGCGGCGTCGTGACGTCGGACGGCGACCGGCCGCCGCTCCCTCTGATCGAGGATCCGTCGGGCCGGACCGGCCCCGCCAGCCCGATCCCGCTGGCCGCCCGCCCGCCGGTCACCACCCCGGACGCCCTCCGACCGCGCCGTCGCTCGACCGTCAGCGTCGACGTCGGCGGCGTCCTCGTCGGCAGTGCCCACCCGGTCGTCGTCCAGTCGATGACGAACACCGATACCGCCGATCCCG
>JALYPW010000446.1 GCA_030856145.1 Chloroflexota bacterium
GTTGTCGTCAGCCCGGAACAGGTCGTGCGTTGCCGGGTCGTCGAGGCCCACGAGGCGCTCGTCTCGGTGGACGGACGCGAGGACCTGCGCATCGCGGTCGGTGACGTCGTCGAGGTCCGCGCACTGACTCGCCCGATCCGCCTGATCGAACCTCGTGGTTCGCTGTCGTTCTGGGACCTGCTTCGCCACAAGGTGGAGTTGCTCCCGTCGTGAGCGAAGAGCGTGCGCCGTCGCTCGGCCCCGGTCGACTGCTGGAGCTGACCGTCACGGATCTTGCCCTGATCGATCGATTGCGCCTGACGTTCGATGCCGGGCTGAACGTGATCACCGGCGAGACCGGCGCCGGCAAGAGCCTGTTGATCGATGCCCTGGGCCTCGCGCTCGGGGCGAGAGCGGACACGTCGCTCGTCCGCCACGGGGCCGAGACCGCGCGGGTGGAGGCTTTGTTCGATCGCCTGCCGGAGCCGCTGATCGCCGTTCGCGACGTGTCCGTGAGCGGCCGGTCGACGGCCCGCCTCGACGACTCGGCGGTCACCGCGGCCCGGCTGGCCGACGAGGTCGGGGCGCTGGTCGAGGTCCACGGCCAACACGACCAGGGCCGCCTGCTCGATGAACGCACCCAGCGCGACCTGCTGGATGGCTTCGGGGGGCACGAGGCGTTGCGGACCGCGATGGCCGGAGCCGTGGAACGGTGGCGGGTCAATCGGGTGGCGCTGGACGCTGCTGCGCTGGACCCGCGCGAGGTGGCTCGCCGGGTGGACCTCGCCGAGCACGAGGCGGCGGAGATCGCGGCCGCAAACCTGCGTCCGGGCGAGGCAGACGAGATCCGCGCTCGACTGACCGCTGCCCAGCATGGCGAGGCGATCGCCCGGGGAGCTGCCACCTTGCGCGAGGCGCTCACCCAGGAAGGGGCCGGAGCCCGCGACACGGCGGCCGTCGCCCTCCACGAGGCTCGCGGACTGGCCCGGCTGGACCCTCGGTTCGAGCCGCTGGCGGATCGCCTGGCCGGTCTCGAGGCGGAGCTCGCGGACGTCGCCGACGAGGCTCGCCGGTTGTCCGAGACCGTCGACCACGACCCGCGCGCCGTTGCCGAGCTGGACGACCGTCTCGGCGTCATCCATGGCCTGCTCCGGCGTTACGGTGACGACGAACTGGCGGTCATCGAGCATGGCGAGGCGGCGGCGGCCGAGGCGCTGCGGCTGCGCGGCCTCGACGAGGAACGTGCCCGGCGACAGCGCGAGGACGCGGAACGGCTGACCGAGGTGGGGTCCGCCGGCGCTGCGCTGTCCATGGCCCGTCGCGAGGCGGCCGGATCACTGGGTGCCGCCGTCGGCGCGGTCCTCGAGGAACTCGGGTTTGCGGCGGATGTGTTCGAGGTCGCGGTCGGCCGGCGGACGGCCAGCCCGAGTGAAGCCGCGGTCGAGGTCGATGGCGACGCCGTGGCCTTCGACACCGCCGGTATCGACCAGGTCGTCTATCGCCTGGCTCCCAACGCCGGTGAACCGGCCCGGCCGCTGGCGCGGATCGCATCGGGTGGGGAGCTGTCGCGTGTGGCCCTCGCCATCAAGCGGGTGCTGGCCGAGGCGGACATGACGCCCACGCTCGTCTTCGATGAAGTCGATACGGGGATCGGGGGACGCAGCGCGGATCCTGTCGGGCGCAGCCTGTGGGGTCTGGCCCGCCGGCATCAGGTGCTGTGCGTCACGCACCTGCCGCAGATCGCGGCGCATGCCGATGCGCACTACCGGATCGCAAAGCGGGAGCGCGACGGCCGGACCGTGACGGAGGTCGAGCGGCTTGACCGCGAGGGCCGGATGGTGGAACTCGCTGCGATGCTGGGCGGCGGTCCGGGCGATGCTACCGCGCTCGCGTCGGCCCGCGAGCTGCTCGATCGGGCGGAGGCCTGGCGCGGCTCCCCGGTCGGCCGGGCCTGACGGCTCGAGGTGAGGCTCGACCGGGCGATCGAGGACTACCTCGCCTATCTCGATGTGGAGCGCGGCCTGG
>JALYPW010000453.1 GCA_030856145.1 Chloroflexota bacterium
GCCTTGAGGTCGACGCGCCGATCCTGGCCAAGGCAACGCTCGAAGGGATCGCCATGGATCTGGCCGACCAGATCGGACTGCTGGCCGGCGGCACCGTCGACATCGACGAGGTCCGGATCTCCGGCGCCGGCGGGCGGGACCGGGTCGGCGCCCAGCTCCGGGCGGACATCATCGGCCTGCCGGTCCGGTCCGTCGCGCCACTCGACGCCGGCCCGACGGCGGCCGCCGCCCTGGCCCTCGCCGCAGCGCTTCCGGGCCGCTCCGTCGAGGCGGCGATGGCGGCCCTGCTCGAGCTCGGGCCGACGATCGAGCCGCGGTTGGACCAGCATCGCGTCTACCGCGAGATCGGGCAGCAGCGACGCCGCCTGCGGGCGGATCTCGCCGGGTCCCGGCCGGCGGCCGTCGAGCGGTAGGCTCACCCTGGACGTGACGCGTCGGCCGCCGGCCGGGCAGCGTCCGGACCAGCGCGGAGGCAGCGTGGAACGACTGGCGGGCAGGCGGGCCGTGGTGACAGGCGGCGCGCGCGGCATCGGTGCGGCGATCGCGGCCGCCTACCTCGACGAGGGGGCCGATGTCGCGATCCTCGATCGAGACGGCGAGCGGGCGGCGCGGACCGCGGCGCGCCTCGGTTCGGCGTGCCGAGCCCTGACGCTCGACGTCGCCGACGAGGTTGCCGTCGACCTGGCATTCGCCGAGCTGGCGGCGGACGGGTTCGCCATCGACATCCTCGTCAACAACGCCGCCGTGCAGCGCGAGGCCCAACTTGCCGACCAGTCGCTCGACGACATCCGGGCGGTCATCGATACCAACCTCGTCGGGACGATCCTGTGCAGTCGGGCCGCTCTGCGGGCCATGCTGCCACGGGGGTCGGGCGTGATTCTCAACATGAGCTCCGTCCTCGGGCTGACCGGGGACGCCCTCCTCCCGGTCTACTCCGCGACGAAGCACGCGATCCTCGGATTGACCCGCTCGACGGCGGCCGCCTACGCCGAGCGTGGGATTCGCTGCCTGGCGATCTGCCCCGGTGACGTCGACACGGAGCTGAACGAGCAGTATTTCGGCTCGCAGCCCGATCCGGCCGCCTTCCGGGCGCGAGTCGAGCACGAGTACCCGATGCGCCGGATGGCCCGGCCGGAGGAGATTGCCCGGGTCGCCGTGGCTCTCGCGACGGAGGACGCCTCGTTCATGAACGGGACGCACGTCCTCGTCGACGGCGGGATCATGTCCCGGCTCTTCGACCTGTACTGAGCCCCGCGCTCCGCGTCCCGCCTCCAGTACCATCCCGCCCGTGACGACCCCGTTCGGTCCGGCCTGGAGCGCGAGCCTGCGGCGCGCCAGCGAGGCGGACCTCGCCGACTGGCTGGCCTTCGCCCGCGACGTGTGCGACGTGGCCGACGCCATCGCCCTCGACGCGTACCGCTCGGACCTGGAGATCGCGGCGAAGGAGGACGGATCGTTCGTGACCCAGGCCGACCGGGCGATCGAGCACGAGATCCGGACGCGCCTCGCCGACCGCTACCCGTCGCACGGCGTCGTCGGCGAGGAATACGGCACGGAATCGGGCTCCGCCGCAACCCGCTGGTACCTCGACCCGATCGACGGGACCCACAACTTCATGCGCGGCATGCCCCTCTTCGGGACCCTCCTCGCGGCCGAGCAGGACGGCGAGACCCAGGTCGCGGTGGTCAGCGCGCCCGCCCTCGGGCGGCGCTGGTTCGCCAGTCGCGGCCACGGCGCGTGGGTCAGCGGCGGACCGGATCCCGTCCCGCGCCGAATGGAGGTCTCGGATCGCGACGACCTCGGCGAATCGCAGATCCTGTTCCGGAGCGTGACCGACATGCGGGCGTCGCGGGTCGCGGCCGGCTTCGACGGACTGCTCGGGTCAGTCTGGCGCGAGCGCGGCTTCGGCGACTTCTGGGGCTACACGCATCTGGCCGATGGATCGGCGGAGGCAATGATCGAGCGCGATCTCGGACCCTGGGACATGGCTGCGCCGTGGCTCCTGGTCGAGGAGGCGGGCGGCTCGGTGACCGACTTCGACGGCCGCCGCTCGTACGCCACGGGCGAGTCGCTGGCCACGAACGGCCGACTTCACACGGCAGTCCTCGATCGGCTCTGGGAGCGGCAGCCGAGCACGCCTCGAGCGCCCGCCCGCTGACCGCCCACCGACCGCTTGGCGCCACCCGGCGTCGGGCTTGCGTGACTCCGCCGTCGCCCGCTTGACCACGAGGCTATCATCGTTCGACAACAGTGGTCAGACAACTGAGGAGCGGCGCATGTCGCGCACGAGGGTCCAGGTCACGAGCGAGCTGGCGGCGGCCATGACCTCCGAGTACCACCCCGGCGACCGGCTGCCGCCCGAGCCCGCGCTGGCGGCTGCCTACGGCGTGAGCCGGGCAACGTTGCGCGAGGCGCTCCAGGCGCTGGCCGCGACCGGACTCGTCCAGCGGGTCCACGGCGTCGGCACATTCGTGGCGGCGGTCAGCAACAAGGTCGAGAGCGCGCTCGATGTCGACCTCGGCGTCACCGAGGCGGTCCAGGCGGCCAACCAGCGCCTGGGCGTTCAGGTCCTCCGGGTGGAGGAGCGGCCCGCCCCACCGAACGTCGCGAATCGCCTGAGCCTCCCTCCGGCGAGCCGCGTCCTGTGGATCGAACGGGCGATCCTGGCCAATGACGTCCCGGCGGTCGTCGCCTTCGATGCGATTCCAGTGGCGATCGCCGCCCGGGCCACACACCCGTTCGAGGGCGGTTCGGTGTACCGCTTCCTCGAGGTCGACTGCGGGCTCGTCCTCCTGGGCGGGTCCGCCTCCGTCACGGCCGTCGCCGCTGACCGGCGCGTGGCCCGAGCCCTTCGGATCGACGAGGGGTCACCACTCCTCCAGATCGCCCAGGTCGAGCGAGACAGCGACGACACCGCAGTCCTGTACTCAGAGGAGCAGTACGTGCCCAATCTGTTCGAGTTGACGATCCGCCGGACCCGCCGCGGGCGGACGCTCGCATGACCCGCTCGGAGGCGACCGTCGCCGGCGGTCCGAGGCCGGTGGTCGGAGCCGCGC
>JALYPW010000468.1 GCA_030856145.1 Chloroflexota bacterium
GGCCACGGTCGAGGAGCAGACCGAGTTCACCGCCACGCTCACGGAGATCGGGCCGAACAAGATCCCGGTCATCAAGGTCGTTCGCGAGTTGACCGGCCTCGGCCTCAAGGAGGCCAAGGACCTCGTCGACGCCGCCCCGAAGGCGGTCAAGGAGGGCGTCGCCCGCGACGAGGCCGAGAAGATCAAGGCTGCCATTGAAGAAGTGGGCGGGAAAGTCGAGATCAAGTAGCCGCAGGCGGGAAGCCGGCGACCTCATCGGGGTTGCCGGCTTTCGCGATTCCCGGAGGGCCGACGGCTGCGCTCATGTCGCCGCGCTACCGCATGGCGTCGCGAATATCGGGCCCGAGATTGGCGGTTGGTCGATGCCGTGGGTCAGACCAGCCGGGTGCGCGCTGGGCCGTGGGCGATGTGGCTCGGCTGCGCGTCATCGGGCCCGCGGCCAAGCGCGAAGACGTCCAGTTTGAGCAGCCAAACTGATCGCGCCCGGCACGATCCGCGTCGGCCGCGTTTGACATCGCACCGAATCGCGGTATCCTACTCCTTCTGTGAGCGCGGCCCTTTCCTTTTCCCATGACCTCCGTCAAGGAGTGGTATTTCATGCTGTCTGCTGAGTCGTCGAATCGGACGGCTGCGGCGCTGACGCGTACGCGTTACGCCCGCATTCCCGAAGTCCTCCCGATCCCGAACCTGATCGAACTCCAGCTGGACTCCTTCCAGTGGTTCACCGAGAAGGGTCTCCGGGAACTGTTCGACGAGATCAGCCCGATCAAGGACTTCACGGCCAAGGTCATGGAACTCCAGTTCCTGGACTACGAGTTCGGGGACCCCAAGTACTCCGAAGAGGAGTGCCGGACCAAGGACCTGACCTACTCCCGGCCGCTGTACGTGAACGTCGAGCTCCTGATCAAGGAGACCGGCGAGATCCAGCGCCAGCGGGTCTACATGGGCGACTACCCGTGGATGACCAGCCAGGGCACGTTCGTGATCAATGGCGCCGAGCGCGTCGTCGTCAGCCAGTTGGTCCGTTCGCCGGGTGTCTACTACAGCGAGCTCGAGGATCCCGCGTCCGGTCGGATGCTGTTCAGCGCCAAGGTCATCCCGAACCGCGGCGCCTGGCTCGAGTTCGAGACCAATAACAAGGACCAGCTCTGGGTCAAGGTCGATCGCAAGCGCAAGATCGCGGCGACGACCCTCCTGCGCGCCGTCGGCTACGAGGAGAACGACTCGATCGCCGCGCTGTTCTCCGGGGTCGACGCCGACCCTGAGCATCCGTTCACGGCCAACACCCTCGACAAAGACCTGACCAAGACCCAGCACGAAGCCCTGATCGAGGTCTACAAGAAGCTCCGCCCGGGCGATCCGCCCACCGGTGACAACGCCCGCCAGCTCGTCGAGAGCCTGTTCTTCAACTTCCGGCGCTACGACCTCGGTCGGGTCGGCCGCTACAAGTTCAACAAGAAGCTGGACGGCGTCGCCGGCCGGATGGGGATCGAGCTGCCGCGCGAGCAGCGCACGATCACTCGCGAGGACATCGCCGCGATCGTCGGCCACCTGATCGAGTCGAACCGCGGCCTCCACGCCAAGGACGACATCGACCACCTCGGCAACCGCCGGATCCGGGCCAACGGCGAGCTGATCCAGAACGCGTTCCGGATCGGCCTCCTCCGAATGGAGCGCGTCGTCCGCGAGCGGATGACGATCCAGGAGATCGACAAGGCGACCCCGAACGCGCTCATCAACATCCGGCCCGTCGTGGCCGCGATGAAGGAGTTCTTCGGTGGCAGCCAGCTGTCGCAGTTCATGGACCAGACCAACCCGCTCGCCGAGCTCACGTCCAAGCGACGCCTGAGCGCCCTCGGCCCGGGCGGCCTGTCCCGCGAGCGGGCCGGCTTCGACGTCCGCGACGTCCACCACAGCCACTACGGCCGGATCTGCCCGATCGAGACGCCGGAAGGCCCCAACATCGGCCTGATCGGGTCGCTCGCGACCTACGGCCGGATCAACAGCTACGGGTTCATCGAGACCCCGTACCGCAAGGTCAAGCGGACCGTTGCCTGGGACGACCCCCAGATCGCGACCTACGAGACCGGCGGCGACCTGATCGCCAAGGGCGGGGCGACCATCCTGAAGGCCGGCCAGCCATTCACGACCGAGGCAATTGCCGAGCTGAAGAAGCAGAAGGCCAACGCCTTCCCGATCCGCCCGATCGTCACCTCCGAGATCGAGTACCTCCCGGCCGACGAGGAGGAGGAGCACGTCGTCGCCCAGGCGAACTCGCCGCTCGACGCCGACGGCCACTTCCTCGCCGATCGGATCCCGTCGCGCTACCGGGACACGTTCCCGGAGGCTCGTGCCGGCCAGATCGAGTACATGGACGTCAGCCCCAAGCAGGTCGTGTCCGTCGCGACCGCGCTGATCCCGTTCCTCGAGCATGACGACGCCAACCGCGCTCTCATGGGCTCGAACATGCAGCGCCAGGCGGTGCCACTCCTCGAGCCGGAGTCGCCGATCGTCGGGACCGGCATGGAGGAGCGCGCCGCGCGCGACTCGGGCCAGGTCCTCGTCGCGGTCCGCGGCGGCGTCGTGACGAGCGTCACCGCCGAGCGAATCCGGGTCGAGACCGACGCCGGCGAGCTCGACGAGTACAAGCTCCAGAAGTTCGTCCGCAGCAACCAGGGCACCTGCATCAACCAGCGCCCGATCGTCGACGTCGGATCGCGCGTGTCCGACGGCGAGGCGATCGCCGACAGCTCGTCGACCCAGCTCGGGGAGCTGGCCCTCGGTCGGAACGTGCTCGTCGCGTTCATGAGCTGGGAAGGCGGCAACTACGAGGACGCGATCGTCATCAGCGATCGCCTCGTCCGCGACGACCTGTTCACGAGCATCCACATCGAGAAGCACGAGATCGAGTCGCGCGACACGAAGCTCGGCCCCGAGGAGATCACCCGCGACATCCCGAACGTCGGCGAGGAGTCCCTCAAGGACCTCGACGAGGAAGGGGTCATCTACATCGGCGCGGAGGTTCGCCCCGGCGACATCCTCGTCGGCAAGATCACGCCGAAGGGCGAGACCGAGCTGACGGCCGAGGAGCGACT